>NZ_JBHVYI010000027.1:48771-89740 GCF_042880975.1 Streptomyces sp. NPDC058289 | reverse complement strand
GAGCCCCAGGGGTCCGGGCGCAGCCCGGCACCCCTCTCCAGCCCGTCCGGCGCTTGAGGGCCGGGTCCGGGCGGAACCCGGGGACACACCCAGCCCCGCCGGCGCTTGAGGCGCGGGTCCGGGCGGAGCCCGGGGAACGGTGGAAGGGCGGGTAGGGGACTGCGCCCCGCAGGGCCCAGGGCCCCTCAAGCGGAGCTCCGCTTGCGCGGCGTCACCGCCTTCTTCGCGGCGGCCCGCGCCGGCTTCCCCTCGGCGGCCTTGGCCGAGGCCGTCTTCTTCACAGCCGCCGCAGCGGCCTTCTTCTTCGCAGCGGCAGCAGCCGTCGACTTCTTCGCACCACCGGCACCGGCACCGGCACCCGCACCCGCACCACCACCCCCCGCCGACGCAGTCGACTTCTTCCCGCCCACAGCCTTCGGCGCAGCCGCCCCCGCAGCCTTCTTCCGCCGAATCGGCGTAACCTCCGCCCCATCCCCCTCCGGCGCAGCCGCACCCGCCCGGGACGCCTTCGCCACCCGCACGCTGTTCTCCAACGCCGCCATCAGGTCGATGACCTGCCCACCCGCACCCTCCACAACCGGCCCCGCCGCCACCGCCGGTTCACCCCCACCCGCCTTCGCCGCGACCATCGCCTCCACCGCCTCGCGGTAGTCGTCGCGCAGCGAGTCCATCTCCACCTCCCCCAACGTCGCCATCAGCGCATCCGCCAGGTCCAGCTCGGCCTCCCGCACCGACACCGCACCCTCGGGCGCCACCCCCTCCGGAACCCGGATCTCGTCCGGCCACAGCAGCCCGTGCATCGCGATCACGTCGTCGACCACCCGCAGCATGCCCAGCCGCTCCCGCCCCCGCAGCGCGTACTTCGCGATCGCGACCTTCCGGCTCCGCTTCAGCGCCTCCCGCAGCAGCGTGTACGGCTTGGCCGCCGTGGCCCCGCTCGCCGCGAGGTAGTACGCCGCGTCCATCTGCAACGGATCGATCTGATCGGCCGGCACAAACGAAACGATCTCGATCGTCTTCGCGGTGGCGATCGGCAGCTGCGCCAGATCCTCATCGGTGATCGGAATGATCGACCCGTCCGCCTCCTCGTACCCCTTGCCGATCTCGGCGGTCGGCACCTCCTCCCCGTCCAGCTCGCAGACCTTGCGGTAGCGGACGCGCCCGCCATCGGCGACATGGATCTGGCGGAAGGAGATCGAGTGGCTCTCGGTGGCGTTCACGAGCTTGATCGGAATGCTGACCAAGCCGAAGGAGATCGCCCCGTTCCATATGGATCGCACGGTTCCTCCTGTTTCGTGGCAGTCTCATCGTATGACGCCGATCACCTTGGTGGAGGGCCGTCGCATTTCGCTCAGCAACCTCGACAAGGTCCTCTACCCGGAGACCGGCTTCACCAAGGGCGAGGTCCTCCACTACTACGCCACGGTCGCGGGCCACCTGCTCGCCCACATCCACGACCGCCCGGTGTCCTTCCTGCGCTATCCCGACGGCCCGGACGGACAGCTCTTCTTCACGAAGAACCCGCCGCCCGGTACCCCCGGCTGGGTGAAGACCACCCCGGTTCCGCGGTCCGAGGACCTCCGGGCCGAACAGGTGGTCATCGCCGACCTGCCCACCCTCATGTGGGCGGCCAACCTCGTCGTCGAGTTCCACACCCCCCAGTGGCCGGCCGGCGCCCCCGCCCTCGCCGACCGCCTGATCCTCGACCTCGACCCGGGTTCCCCCGCCACCGTCGTCGAATGCGCGGCCGCCGCCCTCTGGCTCCGGGACCGCCTCACCGCCGACGGCCTCCACGCCTGCGCCAAAACCTCCGGCTCCAAGGGCCTCCACCTGGCGGTACCCCTCGAACCGACTCCTTCCGAGCACGTGTCGGCGTACGCAAAGGCCCTCGCCCAGGAGGCCGAGCGCGAGTTCCCCGACCTCGTCGTGCACCGGATGGCCAAGGCGCTGCGCCCCGGGAAGGTCTTCGTCGACCACAGCCAGAACGCCGCCGCCAAGACCACGGCGGCCGCCTACACCCTGCGCGCCCGCACCCTGCCCACCGTCTCCACGCCCCTCTCCTGGGCGGAGGTCGAGTCCTGCCGGACCCCCTCCGACCTGGTCTTCCTCGCCGACGACATCGCCCCCCGGCTGGCCCGTGAAGGCGACCTCTTCGCCCCCCTCCTCGACCCCGGCCTGGCCGGACGGCTCCCGTGATCACCGTCGCGCTAGCCGTGGCCGTACGGACCCTGCCGCGCGCGCCCGGTCTCGCGTACGAGCCCAAGTTCGACGGTCACCGCCTCGTCATCGTCCGCACCGACCGCGCCGTTGGCGGGGTTGTCCTCCAGGCCCGCTCCGGCCGCATCGTCACCGCGGCCTTCCCCGACCTCGCGGCGGCCGCCCACCACCTGCCCGCCGGGACCGTCCTCGACGGGGAGGTGGTGGTCTGGCACGAGGGCCGCACCGACTTCGCGCTCGTACAGCGCCGGGCGGCCGCCGCCTCGGCCGCGCGGGCCGCCGTACTGGCCCAGACGCTGCCGGCCTCGTACGCGGCCTTCGACGTACTGGAACTGGCCGGCCTGGACCTGCGCGCCCGCCCCTACGAACGCCGGCGCACCCTCCTCGTCGACCTGCTCCTGCCCCTGGGCCCACCGCTCCAGCCGGTCCCCATGACCACGGATCCGGAGCTGGCGGAGACCTGGTACGAGACCCTGCCCGCCAGCGGCATCGAGGGCCTGGTCGTCAAACGGATGGACCAGCCCTACCCCGCCGGCCGGCGCGGCTGGCAAAAGCTCCGGCACACCAACGTCCGCGACGCGGCGGTCGTCGGCTACACGGGCACCGCCCGCCGCCCGCTCGCCCTCGTCCTGGTCCTTCCGGTCGGAGACGAGACCCCGCTGGTCTCGAGCCCCCTGACGGCGCCGCTCCGCGCGGAGGTGGCGGCGGCGGTGGCCGCCCGCGCGCCGACGGCCGCAGGCAGCGAGGGCGGCGCCACCATCACGGCCATCGGCCTCGGCGAGGTCCCCTTCCACCCCCTGGACCCGCCGCTGACGGCCGAGGTCCGCCACACCTCGACCCGCCACCCGCCACCGGAAGTCCTGCGCCTGCGCACAGACCCGTGACCCGCGGCGGGGCCGCGGGTCACAGGGTCGGCTATCGGCTCAGTCGTGCGCCCCGCGTCCCGAGTTGGGCGGAGAACCGGGCTGCGGGTGGGGCCCCGGCCCTTCGACGTGCCTGTGGCCCGATTCCCGCCGGGCCCTGACCTCTTCCGGGTGGAGCGACGTGGTGGAGCCGAAGTTCCCGTAGCCCTGCATCTCGTGCGGGCGCAGTCCGCTCTCGGGGAATTCGACGTACTCCCGCTCCTCGGAGACCTCGTACACCGCACCGCCGTCGGGCAGGTGCGGCTGGCTCTCGGGAGAGGGGGGTGCGGGTTCCTGTGCCCGGACCCGCTTGCCCAGCAAGAAGCCGCCGAGCAGGAAGCCGACCACGATGAGCCCGACGACCAGGAACCACGCGATGTTGGTCAGTGTTCTGTCCACCGCGAGGAAGATCAGAGTCGTGTCCATACAACCCATTTTCCCGCATCGGTGACGTTTTCACCCGATAGTCGAAGCCGGTGTGCATTCGGGACCGGCTCAGCCCTTGAGCGGCCCGTCCGCGTCCCGCACCCCACGCACCTCACGCCCCCCGAGCACCGCCAGGATCTCCGCGCAGATGGCCAGCGCCGTCTCCGCCGGAGTCTGCCCGCCCAGATCCAGACCGATCGGCCCGTGCACCGTCCGCAGCCGCTCCTCGCTCACCCCGGCCGCGAGCAGCCCCTCGCGGCGCCGCGCGGTGGTCTTGCGGGAGCCGAGCGCGCCGACGTACGGAATCCCGAGCGCGAGCGCGGTCCGCAGCGTCGGCACGTCGAACTCCGGATCATGGCTCAGCATCGCCAGACAGGCGGCGTCCCGCCGCACGTCGAGCACCTTCTCGGCCTCGGCGACGGCGGTGACGATGCTGACCTCCCACCCGAGCAGCCGGGCCTGAGCCTCGATGACCTCGGCCAGCTCCCCGCCCCCGCCGATCACCACGTACGGAGCCGACGGGTACGCCTCCACGAGCACCAGCCCGGACCCCGCGTACAACGCGTCCCGCCCGGGCCGCCGCGTCCGGAGCAACTCCCCGGCCCGCCGCTCGGCGTCACCGGACGGCTGGTCGGCCCCCCGCACGACAACACTCACAGCCTGATCCGCCCGCTCGTTCAACTGGGTCACGAGCGCGACCCCGACCCCCTGCCCGAGCAGCTCCCACCACTCACCGGGAATTGCCCCCAGCGGCTGCAACAGCACCTCGGCCTGCCCGCCACAGGTCAGCTTCGCCTCGACGGCCTCGCCGCCGCCCACGGAAACCTCACACACCCGCGCGGTCTCCCCGCCCCCCATGGAGGCGGCCTCCGCCACCAGCTCGGCATCGAACACCCCCCGGTACAGGGCCCCGACGCACTCGCCCTTCACATCCACGAGCACGGCCCCGGCCGGATCCCGGGGCCCGAACCCCTGCTCGGTCACGGGCCGCGCCAGAAACCCGACCCGCCCCTCGGCCACCCACTGCTGCGCCGTCTCCACCAAGTCACGCATCTGCGCCGCCCCATCCTCACCGTCAGAGCACGCCACAGAGCACCAGGTCAACGACACAAAGTGGCCTCACCACCAACCTACGCACGCACACCCCCGCCCCCCACCCCCCAAAACCCACAGACCCACCCCCACATCCTTCGTACGGACCACCGGAACCGACCCCTGGACAGACGAGCTCAAGGAACCGACGCAACGGCAGGTAGGGGGGCGCAGCCGCACGGCATGGACGAGCTGCCGAGTCGACGGAGGAGAACGATTTCGCGCGGACCCCGGATTGGCGCGGAGGCGCGAGACCTGTTGGCCGCTCAGGGGCCATGCGCAGGGCCGCAGTTGGCCGGACAAACGCGAAGACCCCGTCTCAGCGAACTCGCTGATGGCGGGGTCTCGGGCACTCCTTGCGAAGTGCCCCCGGCAGGATTCGAACCTGCGCACACGGCTCCGGAGGCCGTTGCTCTATCCCCTGAGCTACGGGGGCGCTGTCGCTGGTGTTGCGGCGACGGGTTGAACACTACCAGCTTCCGGACGGTGATCAGGAACGGATTCGGGGGGACGAAGTCGTGCGTCGCTCGGAGGGGGTGGAAGTGGCAAAAACCCGGACGCGGGGGCCGGGGTCGACCTACTCTCGAGTTGTGTCGGGCGCCTCGGGCCGGGTGCTTGTTGTCGACGACAACAAGGTCATCCGGCAGCTGATCAAGGTCAATCTCGAGCTGGAGGGCTTCGAGGTCGTGACCGCGAACGATGGTGCCGAATGCCTGGACGTGGTCCATCGCGTGATGCCCGATGTGATCACTCTTGATGTGGTCATGCCCCGGCTGGACGGGTTCGGGGCGGCCGCGCAGTTGCGGGCCGACCCGAGGACGCGGCACCTGCCCGTTGCGATCGTGAGTGCCTGTACGCAGAACGAGGTCGAGGCCGGGATCGCCGCCGGCGTGGACGCCTTCCTCGCCAAGCCCTTCGAGCCCGCCGAGCTGGTGCGGGTCGTGCGTCGGCTCATCGAGCGCCGCGACCGGAGGGAGCGGAAGGGTGCTCCCGCGGGGAGAGGGAGGGGATGACCCCCGACTCGTCCGCCGGGACCCCATTTCACATGGCGAAACCCTTCGCGTGACCTGGGGCCTTCTCCCCTAGGCTGGTCACGTGACCCCCGTCGACCTCTCCCGTTCCGTCGTGCGCGCCCTGCGCCGCGCCGTCGAGGACGGGGAGCTGCCCGCCGGTGTGGTCGTACCCGAGCGGGTCGTCGTCGAGCGGACCCGGCCCGGGGGAGCGGGGGACTACGCCTCGCCCGTCGCGTTCGGGGTGGCGAAGGGTGCCGGAGTCGCGCCCCGTGGAGTGGCCGAGGTGCTGGCCCCGCGGCTGGCGGGCCTGCCCGGGATCGAGCGGGTGGAGATCACCGGCGCCGGGTTCCTGAACTTCGTACTCGCCGAGAGCTCGGTGGGGGAGTACGTACGGAGCATTCGAGCCGATGGGGCCTCGTACGGCGTCACCCCCGGTGAACGCGAGACCCCTCGGTTCACCGACGCCCCCGCCGGGGCCCTGCGCGAGGGCGTCGTGCACGCCGCCGTGCAGCGGATCGTGAGCAGCCAGGGGTTGGCTGGAGAGGGTGTCGCCGCCGTCGCCCGCATCGCCCCCGTGGCCAAGCGGGACGGGGACGTCCGCGCTCGGTACGGGGCCGACGGCGCCGCCTGGGCGATGCTCTGTGTGCCCGGGCACGAGACCCCCGTGTTCCCCGCGTGGCTGCTCGTCCAGGACGAGTCGAGCGAGTTCTTCCGGGTGCGGTACGCCCATGCCAGGGCGCGGGCCCTGACCCGTAACGCCGAGCAGTTGGGGTTCCTGAGCGAGCCCGGGGAGCCCGGGGAGCCGGGGGAGGTGCACGGCGCCGGCGCCCTGCTCGGTGCGCTCCGCGACCATCCCCTGGTGCTCGAAGCCGCCGCGCACCACCGTGCGCCCGAGCGGCTCGTCCGGCAGCTCGTCGTGCTGGCCGACGCCCTGCTCGACTTCCAGTACCACGTCCTGCCCCAGGGGGACGAGAAACCCTCGGCCGCCCACCGTGCCCGGCTGGCCCTTGCCGAAGCCGCCGGGACGGTGCTGGCCGGCGGCCTGGCCCTGCTCGGCATAGACGCGCCCGACCACCTGTGATGCCCGCGATACGTATGTGATCCGATGTGATTCGCCTGCGATCCGGATGATTTGCGAAGAGAGAATGCTGAGATGAGTCGTTCCGCACACCCCGCCGGGCCCCGCCACGCCGACGTCATGCCCGAGGGCCACTACTCCCCGCCGGCCGCCGACCTCAACGTGCTCGACGAGAAGGTCTGGGCACGGACGGTCGGCCGGAACGCCGAAGGAGTCGCCACCGTCGGCGGGATCGAAGTGACCCGTCTCGCCGAGGAGTTCGGGACGCCCGCCTACTTCCTCGACGAGGAGGACTTCCGGGCGCGCTGCCGCGCCTGGGCGCACGCCTTCGGGCCGGACGCCGACGTCTTCTACGCCGGCAAGGCGTTCCTCTCCAAGGCCGTCGTGAAGTGGCTCAAGGAGGAGGGGCTCAACCTCGACGTGTGCTCCGGCGGGGAGCTCGCCACCGCGCTCGCCGCGGAGATGCCGGCCGGCCGGATCGCCTTCCACGGCAACAACAAGTCCACCTCGGAGATCACCCGCGCCATCGAGGCCGGCGTCGGCCGGATCGTGCTCGACTCCTTCCAGGAGATCGCCCGCGTCGCGCACATCGCCCGCGAGCTCGGCGTGCGCCAGCCCGTGCAGATCCGCGTCACCGTGGGCGTGGAGGCGCACACCCACGAGTTCATCGCCACCGCGCACGAGGACCAGAAGTTCGGGATCGCCGTCGCCGACGGGTCGGCCGCCGAGGCCGTACGGCGCGCGCTGGGGCACGACAGCCTGGAGCTGCTCGGCGTCCACTCCCACATCGGCTCGCAGATCTTCGACATGGCCGGCTTCGAGGTCTCCGCCAAGCGCGTCGTGCGGCTCCTCGCCGCCGTGCGCGACGAGCACGGGGTGGAGCTGCCCGAGATCGACCTCGGCGGCGGACTGGGCATCGCCTACACCTCCGCCGACGACCCGCGCGAGCCGCACGAGATCGCCAAGGCCCTGCACGAGATCGTCGCCCGCGAGTGCGAGGCGGCCGGCCTGCGCGCCCCGCGGATCTCCGTGGAACCCGGACGGGCGATCGTGGGCCCGACCGCCTTCACCCTTTACGAGGTGGGCACGGTCAAGCCGCTGGAGGGCCTGCGGACGTACGTCTCCGTCGACGGCGGGATGTCCGACAACATCCGGACGGCCCTCTACGACGCCGAGTACTCGGTCAGCCTCGTCTCCCGGACCTCCGACGCCGAGCCCATGCTCGTGCGCGTCGTGGGCAAGCACTGCGAGAGCGGCGACATCGTGGTCAAGGACGCGTTCCTGCCCGCCGACATCGCCCCCGGGGACCTCCTCGCGGTCCCGGCCACCGGCGCGTACTGCCGTTCGATGGCGAGCAACTACAACCACGTGCTCCGCCCGCCGGTCGTCGCCGTGCGTGACGGAGGGGCGCGCGTCATCGTCCGCCGGGAGACGGAGGAAGATCTCCTGCGTCTCGACGTCGGCTGATACGCATTCTTCTGGGGGACACCCCCCGGACCCCGGAATAGGTGTCTCACTCAATGGACCGAGGGTGGAAACTGTTGTCCATTGAGTGAGACTGGTTCACACCTGGGGTGCAAACCGCGCAACAGGTACTGGTGTGAAGATCGAAAGGCGTAGGTCGAATGATGCGTACGCGTCCGCTGAAGGTGGCGCTGCTGGGCTGTGGAGTGGTCGGCTCGGAAGTTGCCCGCATCATGACGACGCACGCCGACGACCTCACGGCCAGGATCGGCGCGCCCGTCGAGCTCGCGGGCGTGGCCGTGCGCCGCCCCTCCAAGGTGCGCGACGGCATCGACCCGGCCCTGGTCACCACCGATGCGACCGCGCTGCTCAAACGCGGCGACATCGACGTCGCGATCGAGGTCATCGGCGGCATCGAGCCGGCCCGCACCCTGATCACCACCGCCTTCGAGCACGGCATCTCCGTCGTCTCGGCGAACAAGGCGCTGCTCGCCCAGGACGGCGCCGCGCTGCACGCCGCGGCCGAGGCGGCCGGGCTGGACCTGTATTACGAGGCCGCCGTCGCCGGAGCCATCCCGCTGGTCCGTCCCATGCGCGAGTCCCTCGCCGGCGACAAGATCAACCGCGTGATGGGCATCGTCAACGGCACGACGAACTTCATCCTCGACAAGATGGACTCCACCGGCGCCGGGTACCAGGAGGCCCTCGACGAGGCCACCGCCCTCGGGTACGCCGAGGCCGACCCCACCGCCGACGTGGAGGGCTACGACGCCGCCGCCAAGGCCGCGATCCTGGCCGGAATCGCCTTCCACACCCGGGTCCGCCTCGACGACGTCTACCGTGAGGGCATGACCGAGGTCAGCGCCGCGGACTTCGCGTCCGCCAAGCGCATGGGCTGCACCATCAAGCTCCTCGCCATCCTGGAGCGCGCCGCCGACGGCGAGTCCGTCACCGCGCGTGTCCACCCGGCGATGATCCCGCTGACCCACCCGCTCGCCTCCGTCCGCGAGGCGTACAACGCGGTGTTCGTCGAGGCGGAGGCCGCCGGGCGGCTCATGTTCTACGGTCCGGGCGCGGGCGGCGCGCCGACCGCGTCCGCGGTCCTCGGCGACCTGGTCGCCGTCTGCCGCAACAAGCTCGCCGAGGCAAAGGGGCCGGGCGAGTCGGCGTACACCCAGCTGCCGGTCAGCCCCATGGGGGATGTCGTCACCCGCTACCACATCAGCCTCGATGTGGCGGACAAGCCGGGCGTCCTCGCCCAGGTGGCGACCACCTTCGCGGAGCACGGAGTGTCGATCGACACCGTCCGCCAGCAGGGAAAGGACGGCGAGGCCTCCCTCGTCGTCGTCACTCACCGTGCGCCCGACGCCGCCCTCTCCGGGACCGTCGAGGCGCTGCGGAAGCTGGACACCGTCCGCGGTGTCGCCAGCATCATGCGTGTTGAAGGGGAGTAAGGACCCATGAGCAGCAATCGCACCCACCAGTGGCGCGGCATCATCGAGGAGTACCGGGACCGTCTGCCGGTCACGGCCACGACCCCGGTGGTGACGCTCCGCGAGGGCGGCACTCCCCTCGTCCCCGCCCAGGTGCTCTCCGAGCGCACCGGCTGCGAGGTACACCTCAAGGTCGAGGGGGCCAACCCCACCGGGTCCTTCAAGGACCGCGGCATGACCATGGCGATCACCAAGGCCAAGGAGGACGGCGCCAAGGCCGTCATCTGCGCCTCCACGGGCAACACCTCGGCCTCCGCCGCCGCCTACGCGGTGCGCGCCGGGATGGTCTGTGCCGTCCTCGTGCCCCGAGGCAAGATCGCGCTCGGCAAGATGGGCCAGGCCCTGGTCCACGGCGCCAAGATCCTTCAGGTCGACGGCAACTTCGACGACTGCCTGGACCTGGCCCGCGCGCTGTCCGACAACTACCCGGTGGCGCTGGTCAATTCCGTCAACCCGGTACGCATCGAGGGCCAGAAGACGGCGGCCTTCGAGATCGTGGACGCCCTCGGCGACGCCCCCGACATCCACGTGCTGCCCGTCGGCAACGCCGGCAACATCACCGCGTACTGGAAGGGCTTCAAGGAGTACAAGGCCGACGGCCTGGCCTCCCGTACGCCCCGTGTGTGGGGTTTCCAGGCCTCCGGCTCCGCGCCCATCGTGCGCGGGGAGATCGTCAAGGAGCCGCACACCATCGCCACGGCGATCCGCATCGGCAACCCGGCCTCGTGGGACTACGCCCTGCAGGCGCGGGACGAGTCGGGCGGCTTCATCGACGAGGTGACGGACCGCCAGATCCTGTCCGCCTACCGCCTGTTGGCCGCTCAGGAGGGCGTCTTCGTCGAGCCCGCCTCGGCCGCGTCGGTGGCCGGTCTGCTCAAGGCCGTCGAGCTCGGTCTGGTCGACCCCGGCCAGAAGATCGTGTGCACCGTCACCGGCAACGGCCTGAAGGACCCCGACTGGGCGGTCGCCGGTGCTCCGCAGCCGGTCACCATTCCGGTCGACGCCGAGGCCGCCGCCATCCGCCTCGGCCTCGTCTGACCGGTAGCCGCGGGCCGGCCGTCCTGTAAGTACGTCGGCCGCCGCGACCAGCAGTACCGCAGTAACCGAGTTGCCGGATTCCGGAAGTCTTTCGAAGGCTGAGGAATCCGGCAACTCGGGCCGTACGGCCCGAAAACCGATGGAAACCCGCCAGATATCGCGGCGGAAACCCGACCGGACCGGCAGGAGCCGGCGACACGCATCGTGCGCCTGCTGTGCGCCCTATGTCGGAGAAGAACCTTCCTTCGATAGGCTGTACTTACATCCGCCGCCGCGCATATGACCGCGGTGCTGCCCACAGGGCCTTCGGGTGTCGTACGTTCTCCAGTACATTCACAGCGAGCCAGCGAAGATCCCGTCTCGCACAGTCACAAGGAGTGTCATCGGAAGATGGCCGGTCCCGCCTTCCGCGCCGCCGCCGTACGGGTGCGCGTTCCCGCCAGCAGTGCCAACCTCGGCCCGGGCTTCGACGCCTTCGGGCTGGCCTTGGGGCTCTACGACGACGTCGTCGTACGCGTGGCCGATTCAGGCCTGAACATCGACATCGCGGGCGAAGGTGCCGACACCCTGCCCCGGGACGAGAGCCACCTCCTCGTACGTTCCATGCGCACCGCCTTCGACCTGCTGGGCGGCCAGCCGCGCGGCCTCGAAGTCGTCTGCGCCAACCGCATCCCCCACGGCCGCGGCCTAGGCTCCTCCTCCGCCGCCATCTGCGCGGGCATCGTGGCCGCCCGCGCCGTGACCATAGGCGGAGAGGCCAAGCTCGACGACACGGCGCTGCTCGAGCTCGCCACCGAGATCGAGGGCCACCCCGACAACGTCGCCGCCTGTCTGCTCGGCGGTTTCACCCTTGCGTGGATGGACGGCGGCAGCGCCAAGGCGATCCGCATGGAGCCCGCCGATTCCATCGTTCCGGTGGTCTTCGTCCCCTCCAAGCCGGTCCTGACGGAGACCGCGCGCGGCCTGCTGCCGCGCACCGTCCCGCACGTGGACGCGGCCGTCAACGCCGGCCGCGCGGGCCTGCTCGTAGAGGCCCTGACCAGGCGTCCCGAGTTCCTGCTGCCGGCCACCGAGGACCGTCTCCACCAGGAGTACCGGTCCCCGGCGATGCCCGAGAGCGTGGCGCTCGTGGCCCGACTGCGGGCGGACGGCATCCCCGCGGTGATCTCCGGCGCGGGCCCCACGGTCCTCGCGCTGGTCGACAACGGTGCGGCCGACAAGGTCGCACGGCTCGCGGGCGAGGGGTGGGCGGCCAACCGGCTCGCACTCGACGCAGCGGGCGCGAGCGTACTTCCGCTGGGAACCCAGGGCGGCTGATCCGTGCAGTAGAGGACACAGCCGGCCAGGGGCGGGCGGCCAGGGCAGGCCGCCCGCGCGGAGCCCGCGCGGAACCCGCGCGGATGGGCTCGATAGCCGGTGATGGAGAGGGGGAATGTCTGTTGGATCCGGTAGTGTTAGTCTCAAGTGCGCATCCGAAGCCGCCATGGCTTGGTGCTCAGTGTCCCTATCAGGGACCACCTTTCTTCCGGGAGCCTCCCCGACTGCTTTGATCGCTGCCAGCAGTTTCGAGCACGCTCCGGAATCGGCGTGACATTCCCACGCTTCCAGCTCGGGGGCTTCTCGCCGGAACCACCCACGCACATGCACGTTTCTCTCCGCCGTATGTCTATCGGCGGACCACCGCCCCGGCAGCAGTTCGCGACTCATCGAGTCGTGGCCTGCCGTCGGACAGCACAACCGGTCGCCGAGCCAGACAGGCCGACGTCCGCTCCAGGGAAGGACCCTTCGTGAGCGACACCACCGATCTGATGGGCGCTGCCGACACCAACGTCGACACCAGTGCCCCCGCCGAGGGCGCCGCGCCGACCAAGCGCCGCCGCTCCGGCACCGGCCTTGACGGCATGGTCCTGGCCGAGCTCCAGCAGGTCGCGTCGGGCCTCGGCATCAGGGGCACCGCGCGGATGCGCAAGGGCCAGCTGATCGAGGTCATCAAGGAGGCGCAGGCGGGAAGCAGCGCCCCCAAGGCCGCGGCCTCCGCGCCGGCCGCCGCGTCCGCCGACACCGGCGAGACCAAGCCGAAGCGCCGCGCCACCAGCAAGGCCCGTACGGGCGAGGTCGCCGCAGAGGCGCCCGCCGAGAAGACCGCCACGCAGGCCCAGATCGACATCCCGGGCCAGCCGGCCAGCGAGGACGCCCCGGTCGGCGAGCGCCGCCGTCGGCGTGCCACCGCCCCCTCCGGCAGCCCCGAGGGTTCGGCCCCCGCCGCCGCCGTACAGGTGGAGCAGAAGCCCGAGACCGTCGCTCCGGCCGCACAGGCCGAGGCGAAGGCCGAGGCCGTCACCGCCCCTGCCGGCCAGGCCCAGGGCCAGGAAGGCGAGGGCCGCGGCCGTCGCGACCGCCGGGAGCGGGGCAACGACCGCGCCGACGGCCGCCGCGAGCGCCGTGACCGCGGTGCCAAGGCCGACGACCAGGGCCAGGGTGCCCAGGGTCAGGGTCAGGGCCAGGCCGGTCAGGGTGGCCAGGGCCAGGGCCAGAGTCAGGGTCAGCAGGGTGGCCGTCAGGACCGGACCGACCGTCAGGACCGCCAGCAGGGCGGCCGCGGTCAGGGTCAGGGCCAGGGCCAGCAGGGTGGCCGTCAGGACCGGGACCGTCAGGACAACGGCCCGCAGGACGACTTCGACGAGGACGGCCGTCGCGGCCGCCGCGGCCGCTACCGCGACCGCCGTGGCCGTCGCGGACGCGACGAGTTCGCGCCGGCGGAGACGCCCGTCGCCGACGACGACGTCCTGATCCCCGTCGCGGGCATCCTCGACATCCTCGACAACTACGCGTTCATCCGGACCTCGGGCTACCTGCCCGGCCCGAACGACGTGTACGTCTCCCTCGCCCAGGTCCGCAAGGCCGGTCTGCGCAAGGGCGACCACACCACCGGTGCGGTCCGTCAGCCCAAGGACGGCGAGCGCCGCGAGAAGTTCAACGCGCTCGTGCGCCTGGACTCCGTCAACGGCATGGCGCCCGAATCCGGCCGCGGCCGCCCGGAGTTCCAGAAGCTGACCCCGCTGTACCCGCAGGACCGGCTCCGCCTGGAGACCGACCCGGGCGTGCTGACCACCCGCATCATCGACCTCGTGTCGCCGATCGGTAAGGGCCAGCGCGGTCTGATCGTGGCCCCGCCGAAGACCGGTAAGACCATGATCATGCAGGCGATCGCCAACGCGATCACGGTGAACAACCCCGAGTGCCACCTGATGGTCGTCCTGGTCGACGAGCGTCCGGAAGAGGTCACCGACATGCAGCGGTCGGTGAAGGGCGAGGTCATCTCCTCGACCTTCGACCGCCCGGCCGAGGACCACACCACCGTCGCCGAGCTGGCCATCGAGCGCGCCAAGCGTCTCGTCGAGCTCGGCCACGACGTGGTCGTCCTGCTGGACTCCATCACCCGCCTGGGACGCGCGTACAACCTCGCCGCCCCCGCCTCCGGCCGCATCCTGTCCGGTGGTGTCGACTCGACCGCGCTGTACCCGCCGAAGCGCTTCTTCGGTGCCGCGCGCAACATCGAGGACGGCGGCTCGCTGACCATCCTGGCCACCGCGCTGGTCGACACCGGCTCGCGCATGGACGAGGTGATCTTCGAGGAGTTCAAGGGCACCGGCAACATGGAGCTCAAGCTCGACCGGAAGCTCGCCGACAAGCGCATCTTCCCGGCCGTGGACGTGGACCCCTCGGGCACCCGCAAGGAGGAGATCCTCCTCAACAGCGAGGAGCTCGCCATCGTCTGGAAGCTGCGCCGGGTGCTGCACGCGCTCGACTCGCAGCAGGCCATCGAGCTGCTCCTCGACAAGATGAAGCAGACGAAGTCGAACGCCGAGTTCCTCATGCAGATCGCGAAGACGACCCCGTCGGGCAAGAACGACGACTGACGTCTCCCCGTAGCACCACCTGCGTGACCACGACCGCCCCCGCCGCCACCGCGACGGGGGCGGTCGCGTCGTACCGGGACTTACGGGGCCGCGGGGTCCCGGGGCCTCTGTGGGGGCTCGTGCGGTCTACGGCGCTTCGTGCCCGGGTGCGACCTTTGCCACACTCCGTACGCCGCGGGGCCCCGGGCGCCCGCCCCGCGCTCACGGGGGAAACCGCAGGTAGGTGTGGGGTCACGGGGTGTCCGCCGCGGCCGGTCGCGGGGGTCGTACGGGTCGGGGCGCACCCCGGATGCATATGGGACGCACAGGCGGCCGTGGAACCCTGGGAGGCGTCCGACCGTCTCAGTCAGAGGGAACGGGGAAGCGGGCCGACCACAGACGGGCAGAGCAGAGAATGAGCCAGGACAACAGCGGCCACGGCCGCAGGGCCGGCGCGGGCCGACGCCGACGGAAGCCGGCCACGCGCCGCAGGGCCGTCGTCATCGCCGCGTGGACCGCCGCAGGCGTGGTCCTCCTGGGCGGGGCGGGGCTCGGCTACTTCTACTTCAAGTTCAACGGCAACCTCAAGACGGTCGACATCGACGCCGCCCTCGGCACGGACCGCCCGCAGAACGTGGACAACGGCTCGATGGACATCCTCGTCCTCGGCTCCGACTCCCGAGGCGGCGCCAACAGCGAGTACGGCCAGGACGACGGCGGCTCCGCACGCTCCGACACGGCGATGATCGTCCACCTCAACGAGGGCCACACCAAGGCCACCGTCGTGTCCATGCCCCGCGACACCATGGTCGCCATGCCCTCCTGCACCATGGCCAACGGGAAGACCGACCCGGGCAGCTCGCGCAGACAGTTCAACGAGGCGTACACCATCGGAGGGGCCGCCTGCGCGGTCAAGACCGTGGAGAAGATCTCGGGGATCCGCATGGACCACTACCTCGAAGTCGACTTCACCGGCTTCAAGGAGATCATCGACAAGCTCGGCGGCGTCGAGGTGACGACCACCAAGCCGATCAAGGACGACTACAGCCACCTCGACCTGCCCGCCGGGACCAACAGGCTGAACGGCGAGCAGGCCCTCGGCCTCGTCCGTACCCGCCACGGTGTCGGCGACGGCGGCGACCTGGGCCGAATACAGCTCCAGCAGGCCTTCATCAAGGCGCTGATCAAGCAGGTCAAGAGCATCGGCGTCTTCGACAACCCGAAGAAGCTGCTCGACGTGGCCGACACCGCCACGAAGGCCATCACCACGGACAAGGCGCTCGGCGACGTGAAGTCCCTCATGGGGTTCGCCCAGGGCCTCGAGGGCATCAGCCCCGAGAACATGCAGATGATCACCCTGCCGGTGACCGGGGACACCCGTGACCCCAACCGGGTCGTCCCGCTCACCAAGGAGTCCAAGATGGTCTGGGACGCCCTGCTGGCCGACCAGCAGGTCCCCGCCGAGGCCACCGCGAACTCGGCCGGCGACAAGGGCACGGCCGGCACGGTCGTCCGGTAGCCGGCCGGCCGCCCGAACCGCCTGGTCGGACGGGTTCCGCCGGGCCGTGGAATAGATGCCGGCCCCCCTCCGTTGAGGGAGGCGTCCTCAGAATTTTGACAGGCAGCCCGGTCCTGGCAGACTGGTCTGTCGGCCCCGGTTCACGCAGCGCGCAATTCGGCTCCTGCGACCCGGCGCCCTCCCGAATCTAGGAGACACCTTGAAGCGCGATGTTCACCCCCAGTACGTCGAGACCCAGGTCAGCTGCACCTGTGGCGCGTCGTTCACCACTCGTAGCACCCTGACCGAAGGCTCCATCCGAGCCGAGGTCTGCTCCGAGTGCCACCCGTTCTACACGGGCAAGCAGAAGATCCTCGACACCGGTGGCCGTGTGGCCCGCTTCGAGGCCCGCTTCGGCAAGGCTGCACAGAAGTAGCGAGCCTCAGGCGCCGGATCCCGGCTGCACCCTGTTTGCACGGGGGCAGCCGGACCGGCGCCTTTCTCGTCCCGCAGCCCTTTTCTTCACATTCACCATCTTCAGGAGCCCCCGATGTTCGAGGCGGTCGAGGAACTGATCGGCGAGCACGCCGATCTTGAGAAGAAGCTCGCCGACCCTTCGGTCCACTCGGATCAGGCCAACGCGCGCAAGCTGAACAAGCGCTACGCGGAGCTGACCCCGATCGTCGCGACCTTCCGTGCCTGGAAGCAGTCCGCCGAGGACATCGAGACGGCGAAGGAGTTCGCGGCCGACGACCCGGACTTCGTGGCAGAGGTCAAGGAACTGACCGCACAGCGCGAAGAGCTCACCGAGAAGCTCCGCCTGCTGCTCGTTCCGCGCGACCCCAGCGACGACAAGGACGTGCTCCTGGAGGTCAAGGCGGGTGCGGGCGGTGACGAGTCGGCCCTGTTCGCCGGCGACCTGCTCCGCATGTACCTGCGCTACGCCGAGCGCGTGGGCTGGAAGACCGAGATCATCGACGCCACCGAGTCCGAGCTCGGCGGCTACAAGGACGTCCAGGTCTCCGTCCGCACCAAGGGCGGCAACGGCGCCACCGAGCCCGGCCAGGGCGTCTGGGCCCGTCTGAAGTACGAGGGCGGCGTGCACCGCGTCCAGCGCGTGCCGGCGACCGAGTCCCAGGGCCGCATCCACACCTCCGCCGCCGGCGTGCTCGTCACCCCGGAAGCCGAGGAGGTGGAGGTCGAGGTCAACATGAACGACCTCCGCATCGACGTGTACCGCTCCTCGGGCCCCGGCGGCCAGTCCGTCAACACCACCGACTCGGCCGTGCGCATCACGCACATCCCGACCGGTGTGGTCGCCTCCTGCCAGAACGAGAAGAGCCAGCTCCAGAACAAGGAGCAGGCGATGCGCATCCTGCGCTCGCGCCTGTTGGCCGCCGCCCAGGAAGCCGCCGAGCAGGAGGCCTCCGACGTGCGCCGCAGCCAGGTGCGCTCCGTGGACCGCTCCGAGAAGATCCGTACGTACAACTACCCGGAAAACCGGATCTCGGACCACCGGACGGGCTTCAAGGCGTACAACTTGGACCAGGTGCTCGACGGGGACCTCGACCCGGTCATCCAGGCCTGCGTCGACACGGACTCCGCCGCCAAGCTCGCGTCCGCGCACTGAATACCCCGCAGGACCCTGCAGGACCCCGCACCACCCCCCGTACGACAGCAGCCCGGAGGACCAGCGTGAACTTGCTGCTTGCCGAGGTGGCCCAGGCCACCCAGCGGCTGGCCGCCGCCGGCGTGCCCTCACCGCGTTTCGACGCGGAGGAGCTCGCGGCCTTCGTGCACGGCGTCAAGCGGGGGGAACTCCACCACGTCAAGGACGCGGACTTCGACGCCCGCTACTGGGAGGCCGTCGCACGCCGCGAGGCGCGCGAGCCGCTCCAGCACATCACCGGCCGCGCCTTCTTCCGGTACCTGGAGCTCCAGGTCGGGCCCGGGGTCTTCGTGCCCCGGCCCGAGACCGAGTCGGTCGTGGACTGGGCCATACAGGCCGTCCGGGCGATGGACGTCGTCGAACCGCTGATCGTGGACCTCTGCACCGGCTCCGGCGCCATCGCGCTCGCCATGGCGCAGGAGGTGCCGCGCTCGCGCGTGCACGCCGTCGAGCTGTCCGAGGACGCCCTGCAGTGGACCCGTAAGAACGCCGAGGGCTCGCGGGTCACCGTCCACCAGGGCAACGCGCTCAGCGCCCTGCCCGAGCTGGACGGACAGGTCGACCTGGTCATCTCCAACCCGCCGTACATCCCGCTCACCGAGTGGGAGTACGTGGCACCCGAGGCCCGCGACCACGACCCCGAGATGGCGTTGTTCTCCGGCGAGGACGGCCTGGACACCATCCGCGGCATCGAGCGCACCGCCCACCGGCTGCTGCGACCCGGCGGCATCGTCGTCATCGAGCACGCCGACACCCAGGGCGGCCAGGTCCCGTGGATCTTCGCCGAGGAGCGGGGCTGGGCCGACGCCGCCGACCACCCCGACCTCAACAACCGCCCGCGCTTCGCGACCGCCCGCAAGGCCCTGCCGTGACCGGCCCTGCCGTGAGCGGCCCCGTCCCGGCCGGCGCAGTCACCGCGCGCATTTCCGCCACCCCCCTGCTGCACGAGGAGGCCCGCTGATGGCCCGGCGATACGACTGCAACGACGCGACGGACCGCAAGACGGGCCTGCGTGAAGCCGCCTCCGCCGTACGCCGCGGCGAGCTCGTCGTGCTGCCCACCGACACCCTGTACGGGATCGGCGCGGACGCCTTCAGCGCGGAGGCCGTCGGCGACCTGCTCGCCGCCAAGGGGCGCGGCCGCAACATGCCCACCCCCGTCCTCATCGGCTCCCCGAACACCCTGCACGGCCTGGTCACCGACTTCTCCGAGCAGGCGTGGGAGCTCGTCGACGCCTTCTGGCCGGGTGCGCTGACGCTCGTCGCCAAGCACCAGCCCTCGCTGGCGTGGGATCTGGGCGAGACCGGCGGCACCGTGGCCGTACGCATGCCCCTGCACCCCGTCGCCATCGAGCTGCTGACCGAGGTCGGCCCGATGGCGGTGTCCTCGGCGAACCTGACGGGACACCCGGCACCGGAGGACTGCGACGCGGCGCGCGAGATGCTCGGCGACTCCGTGTCCGTATATCTGGACGGCGGCCCGACCCCGGGCATCCAGCCCTCCTCGATCGTCGACGTCACCGGGAAGGTTCCCGTCCTGCTGCGCGAGGGGGCACTGACCGCCGAGCAGCTGCGGGAGGTCGTGCCCGACCTCGAGGTGGCCCCGTGAGCCCTGAGGGGCGTGGCATAGCCGGGGACAGCACCTTCCGCATACTCCACGTCAGCACCGGCAACGTGTGCCGCTCGCCCATCACCGAGCGGCTGACGCGGCACGCGCTGTCCCACCGGCTCGGCGGCCCCGTCACCGGCGACCTGATCGTGGAGAGCGCGGGCACCTGGGGCCACGAGGGCGCGCCCATGGAGGCCAACGCGGCCGCCGTGCTGGCCGACTTCGGAGCGGACGCCTCCGGATTCACCGGCCGGGAACTCCTGGACGAGCACGTCATACGCGCGGACCTGGTCCTGACCGCCACCCGCGACCACCGTGCCCAGGTGATCTCGATGGGGCACTCGGCGGGGCTGCGCACCTTCACCCTGAAGGAGTTCACCCGGCTGGTGCGGGCGATAGACCCGGCGACCCTGCCGCCGCTGGAGGACGGGATGGTGGAGCGGGCCCGTGCGCTGGTTCGGGCGGCCGCTGCGTTGCGGGGGTGGCTGCTGGCCCCCTCGCCGGACGCGGATGAGGTGTACGACCCGTACGGGGCGCCGATCACCTTCTTCCGGTCGATCGGCGACGAGATCAACCAGGCGCTGGAGCCCGTGGTCACTGCGCTGACGGGCGTCACGGCTTCCCGCTGACCTGCGGCGCCGTCGTCGGGTGCGCTGCCCCCGAACCCCCGCGCCCCGAGCGCCGACGGGGCCGGATTTGCCGGAGGGCGGGATTCACAGGGGCGGCCTACAGTGGCTGGTAACCGGTATGCGGTACCCCCCTGGAGTCGCGCCATGAGCGTCATCACCCAGCCCCTGGACCTGCTGCGCCAGCAGGATCCGCAGATGGCCGACGTCCTCGACGGGGAACGTCAGCGTCAGGCGACCGGGCTGCAGCTGATCGCCGCCGAGAACTTCACCTCGGCCGCCGTGCTCACCGCACTCGGATCGGCGCTCGCCAACAAGTACGCCGAGGGGTATCCCGGCGCCCGCCACCACGGCGGCTGCGAGTACGCCGACCTCGCCGAGCAGATCGCCGTCGAGCGGGCCCGCGCCCTCTTCGGCGCCGAGCACGCGAACGTGCAGCCGTACTCCGGATCCGCCGCGGTGCTCGCCGCGTACGCCGCGCTGCTGCGGCCCGGGGACACCGTGCTGGCCATGGCGCTCACCTCCGGGGGCCACCTCACCCACGGGTCGCCCGCCAACTTCTCCGGGCGCTGGTTCGACTTCGTCGGGTACGGAGTGGACGCCGCGACGGGACTCATCGACTACGCCCAGGTGCAGCGGCTGGCGCACGAGCACCGGCCCAAGGCCATCGTGTGCGGGTCCATCTCCTATCCGCGGCACCCCGAGTACTCCGTGTTCCGGGAGATCGCCGACGAGGTCGGGGCGTTCCTGATCGCCGACGCCGCCCACCCCATCGGACTCGTGGCCGGCGGGGCCGCGCCCAGCCCCGTGCCCTACGCCGACATCGTCGTGGCCACCACGCACAAGGTGCTCCGGGGTCCGCGCGGCGGGATGATCCTGTGCGGGGCCGAGTTCGCGGAGCGGATCGACCGGGCGGTGTTCCCCTTCACCCAGGGCGGCCCGCAGATGCACAGCATCGCCGCCAAGGCCGTGGCCTTCGGCGAGGCCGCCGGGCCGGCCTTCACCTCGTACGCGCACCGGGTGGTCGCCAATGGCCGCGCCCTGGCCGACGCGCTCTCCGCCCGCGGCTTCGCGATCACGACAGGGGGGACCGACACCCACCTGATCACTGCCGACCCCGCACCGCTGGGCCTCGACGGCGCGGGAGCCCGGGGCCGACTGGCGGCCGCCGGCATCGTGCTGGACACCTGCGCCCTTCCGTACGGTGACCAGCGCGGGATCCGCCTCGGCACCGCGGCGGTCACCACGCAGGGCATGGGGGAGGCGGAGATGGGCCGGATCGCCGAGCTGTTCACGGCCGCGCTGACCGGCGGGGAGCCCGCGAAGCTCCGTAGCGACGTCAACGAGCTGGTGGTCAGTTTTCCGCCGTATGGGGTTTAAGCGGGGCAAGAGCGACGTACCGCAACCGGGATACCGCCCCTGCGCGTCCCCGACAGTGAGTACATCGCAGCTAGTGTGTGGGGCTGAGATGGCCGGCGATACATCTGGGGCAGCCCGTGCGTGAATATCTGCTGACGCTTTGCGTCACGGTCGCGGTGACTTATCTACTCACCGGGCCCGTGCGGAAGTTCGCGATCGCCGTGGGCGCGATGCCCGAGATCCGTGCACGCGACGTGCACCGGGAGCCCACTCCGCGGCTCGGCGGCATCGCGATGTTCGGCGGACTGTGCGCCGGCCTGCTCGTCGCGGACCACCTGCAGAACCTCAACGGGGTCTTCGAGCTGTCGAACGAGCCGCGGGCCCTGCTCTCCGGGGCGGCCCTGATCTGGCTGGTCGGCGTGCTCGACGACAAGTTCGAGCTCGACGCCCTGATCAAGCTCGGCGCCCAGATGATCTCCGCCGGCGTGATGTGCATGCAGGGCTTGACCATCCTGTGGATCCCGATCCCCGGAGTCGGCTCGGTCTCGCTCACTCCCTGGCAGGGCAACCTGCTCACCGTGGCCCTCGTGGTGATCACCATCAACGCGGTGAACTTCGTGGACGGCCTCGACGGCCTCGCCGCCGGCATGGTCTGCATCGCAACCTGTGCGTTCTTCCTCTACGCGTACCGGATCTGGTTCGGCTACGGGATCGAGGCGGCCGCGCCCGCGACCCTCTTCGCCGCCATCCTGATGGGCATGTGCCTCGGCTTCCTGCCGCACAACATGCACCCCGCCCGGATCTTCATGGGCGACTCAGGTTCGATGCTCATCGGCCTGGTGCTGGCCGCCGCCGCCATCTCCGTCACCGGTCAGGTGGACCCGGACGCGATGGCGCTGTTCGTCGGCGGCGAGCGCAACGCGACCCACGCGATGCTGCCGGTCTTCATCCCGCTGATCCTGCCGCTCACGATCATCGCGATTCCGATGACGGACCTGATCCTCGCCATCGCGCGGCGCACCTGGAAGGGCCAGTCGCCCTTCGCCGCGGACCGCGGACACCTCCACCACCGACTCCTGGAACTCGGTCATTCCCACAGCCGTGCGGTGCTCATCATGTACTTCTGGTCAGGATTGATCGCCTTCGGCACCGTGACGTATTCCGTGCATTCCGCCTCGATGTGGATCGTGCTGGCGATCTCCGGGCTGAGCGCCGTGGGCCTGCTGCTGCTCCTGCTGCCGCGCTTCACGCCGCGCGCCCCGCGCTGGGCGGAGCGGCTGGTCCCGCCGCGTTACCGGCATGCTGAACGGGCCGCCGAGGCGGCCCTGCAGGACGACTCCGCGGCGGAACCGGAGCCCGCCCGGCCGATCGCGGCGGGTGTGTCCGGCGTCAACGGGGCGACCGCCATTGGCCCCCGTTCGCGCTTCCCCGACCGGCGTAAGGCCGGCTCCTCGCGCTGACGTCCGGCACGCATCTCGGACATGAACGCCCTTTACCAGACAAGCCACTTGCCTGTCGCGCACACACGCGCAGGGTCACTCTCATGTGTGACAGTCCGCACACCCTCCGAGTAAAGCTCTCATCAAATACTTTGTGATACCGTTCACTAAACCCGGCGACAGAGCCGAAGGACCGTAGTGCGACGGTCCATTGGCCCGAGGTTCCCTCTCGGACCGGGCTTACGCTCGTCCTGTACGAGTCCCTGTGCCCCCACCACCACGCGGAGCAAACCGCCATGCGGTCAGATGACGTCCGATCCCTCCTGCAATCCGCCGTTCCCACGGCTGTCGCCGGCGCTCTCGCCGCCGTCATCAGTGGCATCGCGGTAGGCGGCAAGGGGGCTGTGGGTGCCATCGTCGCGACGGTGGTGGTGATGCTGTTCATGGGCATCGGATTCCTCGTACTGCAACGCACGGCGAAATCACTGCCGCACCTGTTCCAGGCCATGGGGCTCATGCTCTACACGGCCCAGATCCTGCTGCTCTTCGTCTTTCTCGCCGTGTTCAAGAACACGACGCTGTTCCACCCCAAGGCATTCGCGATCACGCTCGTCGCCACCACCCTCGTGTGGATCGGCGCACAGGCACGTGCTCATATGAAGGCCAAGATCCTCTACGTCGAACCTGACTCGATGAAGGGCGACAAGCCCGGAAATTCGGGCCAGAAGCCGTGAGGGGTAGGGGCGGAATAAGTACGCGTTCGGGATGCTGCTATCGTCCGGTTTCAACTGTGGCAATGCTGGCGCGGGCATCTGAGCTGACGCCTGTCCCATCGCGAGGCTCGATGCCCGATCGCCGCCCCCACATCCGTTACACCAGTCCAGTGCCGAACAGCGGCTGTCCGCCGCGCCGACACAACGAGGTTGCCGTACCTATGCGCCACGCTGAAGGAGCCCGCGGTGAGTGCTGACCCGACGACGGTGCTCGCCTTCGAGACCGATTGCCACATCTTCGACGGTTGTGGATTCCCGGCTCCCGGCCTGCACTCGTTCCTGTTCCAGCCGATCTTCGGGGACGGTGACAGCAGCACGTACTTCAACAAGACGATGCTGCTCGCCCTGCTCGGTACGGTCGTCATCGTCGGCTTCTTCTGGGCCGCCTTCCGCAAGCCGAAGGTCGTCCCGGGCAAGCTGCAGATGGTCGCCGAGGCCGGCTACGACTTCGTGCGCCGCGGCATCGTCTACGAGACGATGGGCAAGAAGGAGGGCGAGAAGTACGTCCCCCTGATGGTCTCGCTGTTCTTCTTCGTCTGGGTCCTGAACCTCTGGTCGATCATTCCGCTCGCCCAGTTCCCGGTGACCGCGATCATCGCGTACCCGGCGGGCCTCGCGGCGATCGTCTACGTGACGTGGATGAGCGTGACCTTCAAGCGTCACGGCCTCGTCGGCGGCTTCAAGAACCTGACCGGCTACGACAAGTCGCTCGGCCCGGTTCTGCCGCTGGTCATGGTGATCGAGTTCTTCTCGAACGTCCTGGTCCGCCCGTTCACGCACGCGGTCCGACTCTTCGCGAACATGTTCGCGGGTCACACCCTGCTGCTGCTGTTCACCATCGCCAGCTGGTACCTGCTGAACGGGATCGGCATCGCTTACGCGGGCGTCTCGTTCGTCATGGTCATCGTGATGACCGCGTTCGAACTCTTCATCCAGGCTGTCCAGGCGTACGTCTTCGTCCTCCTGGCCTGCAGCTTCCTGCAGGGCGCGCTCGCCGAGCACCACTGAGCGACAGCTCGCTCCTGCAATCCCCCCGAATCGTCCGGTGGCCAACCCCCACCGGTCCATGAAAGAGAAGGAAGAACTGGCATGTCCCAGATCCTCGCTGCCACCGAAGGCGTCACCGGCTCGCTCAGCTCTGTCGGCTACGGTCTCGCGGCCATCGGCCCGGGCGTCGGCGTCGGCATCATCTTCGGTAACGGCACCCAGGCTCTTGCCCGTCAGCCCGAGGCTGCCGGTCTGATCCGCGCCAACCAGATCCTCGGCTTCGCCTTCTGTGAGGCGCTCGCCCTCATCGGTCTGGTCATGCCGTTCGTCTACAGCTGACGAACCGCTACCACTAGTCCGATTCGACGAAAGGCACTGATGTGAACCTCCTGGTTCTCGCGGCTGAGGGCGGGGAAAACCCCCTCATTCCGCCGATCCCCGAGCTCGTCATCGGTCTGATCGCCTTCGTCATCGTCTTCGGTTTCCTCGCGAAGAAGCTCCTCCCGAACATCAACAAGGTTCTGGACGAGCGCCGCGAGGCCATCGAAGGCGGTATCGAAAAGGCTGAGGCCGCTCAGACCGAGGCTCAGAGCGTGCTGGAGCAGTACAAGGCCCAGCTCGCCGAAGCCCGGCACGAGGCCGCTCGCCTGCGCCAGGACGCTCTGGAGCAGGGCACTGCGCTCAAGGAAGAACTGCGCGCAGAGGGCCAGCGGCAGCGTGAGGAGATCATCGCTGCCGGTCACGCCCAGATTGCGGCCGACCGCAAGGCCGCCTCTTCGGCGCTCCGTCAGGACGTCGGCAAGCTGGCGACCGACCTGGCCGGAAAGCTCGTAGGCGAGTCCCTCGAGGACCACGCCCGCCAGAGCCGCACGATCGACCGTTTCCTCAGCGAGCTTGAGGAGAAGGCCGAGGCCGCCCGATGAACGGAGCGAGCCGCGACGCGCTGGCCACCGCCCGCGAGCGTCTCGACGCGCTGACGGACAACACGTCCGTCGACGCGGCGAAGCTCGCCGGCGAGCTGGCGGCCGTCACCGCGCTGCTCGACCGTGAGGTCTCGCTGCGTCGGGTCATCACGGACCCGGCGCAGTCCGGCGAGGCCAAGGCCGAGCTGGCAAACCGCCTGCTGGGCGGCCAGGTGGGCGGGGAAACCCTCGACCTGGTGTCCGGCATGGTCCGGTCCCGCTGGTCGCAGTCCCGTGACCTGGTGGACTCGCTCGAGGTCCTGGCGGCCACCGCCGACCTCACGGCGGCCCAGGCCGCCGGCGGCCTCGACGACGTCGAGGACGAGCTGTTCCGCTTCGGCCGGATCGTCACCTCGAACACCGAGCTGCGCGCAGCACTGACCGACCGGTCGGCCACCGC
The DNA here is from genome assembly GCF_042880975.1 of Streptomyces sp. NPDC058289. NCBI lineage: Bacteria > Bacillati > Actinomycetota > Actinomycetes > Kitasatosporales > Streptomycetaceae > Streptomyces > Streptomyces sp. NPDC058289. The sequence goes on along the minus strand of NZ_JBHVYI010000027.1, from coordinate 63,797 downwards.
CGCCGCCAAGAGCCAGCTGCTCCGCAGCCTGCTCGGCGGCAAGGCGAACGCCGTCACCGAGCGGCTGGTCACGCGTCTCGTCACGCACCCGCGTGGACGTAGCCTGGAAGCGGGCCTCGAGTCCCTTTCGAAGGTCGCCGCCGAGCGTCGTGGCCGCATGGTCGCCACCGTGACCACCGCGGTTCCGCTCAGCGACGTCCAGAAGCAGCGTCTCGGCGCGGTGCTGGCCAAGCTGTACGGCCGCCCGATGCACCTGAACCTCGACGTGGACCCCACGGTCCTCGGCGGGATCTCGGTGCGGGTCGGCGACGAGGTCATCGACGGCACCATCGCGGACCGCATCGCCGAGGCGTCGCGCCGCATGGCCGGCTGACCAGCCACACATTAGAAAAAGTATTGCTAGCGGCCCGGTTGGGCCGTGCAGAACTTGCAGAAGATTCCTGGGGGTCGCCCCCAGACCCCTAAGAAGCTTCAGGCCCAACAAGGAGAGCAGGGAACCCAGATGGCGGAGCTCACGATCCGGCCGGAGGAGATCCGGGACGCACTGGAGAACTTTGTCCAGTCGTACCAGCCGGACGCGGCCTCGCGCGAGGAGGTCGGAACGGTCAGCGTTGCCGGCGACGGCATCGCGAAGGTGGAGGGCCTGCCCTCCGCCATGGCGAACGAACTGCTGAAGTTCGAGGACGGAACCCTCGGTCTCGCCCTGAACCTCGACGAGCGCGAGATCGGCGCCGTCGTCCTCGGCGAGTTCAGCGGTATCGAGGAGGGCCAGCCGGTGCAGCGCACCGGTGAGGTGCTCTCCGTCGGCGTCGGCGAGGGTTACCTCGGCCGCGTCGTCGACCCGCTCGGCAACCCGATCGACGGCCTCGGCGAGATCGCGACCGAGGGCCGCCGCGCCCTCGAGCTGCAGGCCCCCGGCGTCATGGTCCGCAAGTCGGTCCACGAGCCGATGCAGACCGGCTACAAGGCGATCGACGCGATGGTGCCGGTCGGCCGTGGTCAGCGTCAGCTGATCATCGGTGACCGTCAGACCGGCAAGACCGCTCTTGCCGTCGACACGATCATCAACCAGCGCGACAACTGGCGCTCCGGCGACGTGAACAAGCAGGTTCGCTGCATCTACGTCGCCATCGGCCAGAAGGGCTCGACCATCGCGTCCGTTCGCGGCGCCCTGGAAGACGCCGGTGCGCTCGAGTACACGACGATCGTCGCCGCCCCGGCGTCCGACCCGGCCGGCTTCAAGTACCTGGCGCCGTACACCGGTTCGGCCATCGGCCAGCACTGGATGTACGCCGGCAAGCACGTCCTGATCATCTTCGATGACCTGTCGAAGCAGGCCGACGCCTACCGCGCCGTGTCGCTGCTGCTGCGCCGTCCGCCGGGCCGCGAGGCCTACCCGGGCGACGTCTTCTACTTGCACTCCCGTCTGCTCGAGCGCTGCGCCAAGCTCTCCGACGACATGGGTGCCGGTTCGATGACCGGTCTGCCGATCGTCGAGACCAAGGCGAACGACGTGTCGGCGTTCATCCCGACCAACGTCATCTCCATCACCGACGGCCAGTGCTTCCTCGAGTCCGACCTGTTCAACGCGGGCCAGCGCCCGGCGCTGAACGTCGGTATCTCGGTCTCCCGCGTCGGTGGCTCGGCCCAGCACAAGGCCATGAAGCAGGTTTCCGGCCGTCTGCGCCTGGACCTCGCCCAGTACCGTGAGCTGGAGGCGTTCGCCGCCTTCGGTTCCGACCTGGACGCCGCGTCGAAGGCCTCCCTGGAGCGCGGCAAGCGTCTGGTCGAGCTGCTGAAGCAGGGCCAGTACCAGCCGATGCCCGTCGAGGAGCAGGTCATCTCCGTCTGGGCCGGCACCACCGGCAAGATGGACGAGGTCCCGGTCAACGACATCCGTCGCTTCGAGTCGGAGCTGCTGGAGCACCTGCGCGTCTCGCGCAAGGACCTCCTCACCTCCATCGCGGACGGCGGCAAGATGTCGGACGACACCCTCACCTCCATCGCTGACGCCATCGCTGACTTCAAGCGTGGGTTCGAGACCTCGGACGGCAAGCTCCTGGGCGAGGACGCGCCGGCCGTCAACGTCTCCAAGTGACGACGGAAGGAAGCTGACTCATGGGAGCGCAGCTCCGGGTCTACAAGCGTCGTATCCGTGCCGTCACGGCGACCAAGAAGATCACCAAGGCGATGGAAATGATCGCCGCCTCGCGCATCGTCAAGGCGCAGCGCAAGGTGGCGGCATCGATGCCGTACGCGACCGAGCTCACCCGTGCGGTGACCGCGGTGGCGACCGGTTCGAACACCAAGCACGCCCTGACGACCGAGGTCGAGGCACCGGTGCGTGCCGCGGTCCTGCTCATCACGAGCGACCGCGGTCTGGCCGGCGGCTACTCCTCGAACGCCATCAAGCAGGCGGAGCGGCTCACCGAGCGGCTCCGCGGCGAGGGCAAGGAGGTCGACACCTACATCGTCGGCCGCAAGGGTGTCGCCTACTACGGCTTCCGTGAGCGCAAGGTCGCGGAATCGTGGACCGGCTTCACCGACAGCCCGGCCTACGCCGACGCCAAGCGCGTCGCGGCGCCGCTGATCGAGGCCATCCAGACGGTTACGGCCGAGGGTGGCGTCGACGAGCTGCACATCGTCTACACGGAATTCGTGTCGATGATGACGCAGAACGCGGTGGACGGCCGGATGCTGCCGCTCAGCCTCGACAAGGTCGAAGAAGAGTCCGGTGCGAAGGGCGAGATCCTTCCGCTGTTCGACTTCGAGCCGTCGGCGGAGGACGTCCTCGACGCCCTTCTGCCGCGCTACGTCGAGAGCCGCATCTACAACGCACTGCTGCAGTCGGCCGCTTCCGAGCACGCCGCCCGCCGCCGCGCGATGAAGTCGGCTACCGACAACGCCGGGGATCTCATCAAGAGCCTCTCCCGGCTTGCCAACGCGGCCCGCCAGGCCGAAATCACCCAGGAAATCAGCGAGATCGTCGGTGGCGCCAGCGCCATGGCAGACGCGACCGCGGGGAGTGACAAGTAATGACGACCATTGAGACGGCCGCCGCCACGGGCCGCGTTGCCCGGGTCATCGGCCCGGTCGTCGACGTGGAGTTCCCCGTCGACGCCATGCCCGAGATCTACAACGCCCTCAAGGTCGAGGTCGCAGACCCGGCCGAGGACGGCAAGCTCAAGACCCTGACCCTCGAGGTCGCGCAGCACCTGGGTGACGGCCTCGTCCGTACCATCTCGATGCAGCCGACCGACGGTCTGGTCCGCCAGGCCACGGTGGTCAACACGGGCGAGGGCATCACCGTCCCCGTCGGCGACTTCACCAAGGGCAAGGTCTTCAACACCCTGGGTGAGGTGCTGAACTACCCGGAGGAGAACGCCAACGTCACCGAGCGCTGGCCGATCCACCGCAAGGCGCCCCGCTTCGACGAGCTCGAGTCGAAGACCGAGATGTTCGAGACCGGCGTCAAGGTCATCGACCTTCTCACCCCGTACGTCAAGGGTGGAAAGATCGGTCTGTTCGGTGGTGCCGGTGTCGGCAAGACCGTTCTGATCCAGGAAATGATCTACCGCGTCGCCAACAACCACGACGGTGTGTCGGTCTTCGCGGGCGTCGGTGAGCGTACCCGTGAGGGCAACGACCTCATCGAGGAAATGGCCGAGTCCGGCGTCATCGACAAGACGGCGCTTGTCTTCGGTCAGATGGACGAGCCCCCGGGCACCCGTCTTCGCGTCGCGCTTGCCGGTCTGACCATGGCGGAGTACTTCCGCGATGTGCAGAAGCAGGACGTGCTCTTCTTCATCGACAACATCTTCCGTTACACCCAGGCCGGTTCGGAGGTGTCGACCCTTCTGGGCCGCATGCCGTCCGCCGTGGGTTACCAGCCGAACCTGGCTGACGAGATGGGTCTGCTGCAGGAGCGCATCACCTCGACCCGCGGTCACTCGATCACCTCGATGCAGGCGATCTACGTCCCCGCGGACGACCTGACCGACCCGGCGCCGGCCACCACCTTCGCCCACCTCGACGCGACGACGGTTCTTTCCCGTCCGATCTCCGAGAAGGGCATCTACCCGGCCGTGGACCCGCTGGACTCGACGTCCCGCATCCTCGACCCGCGGTACATCGCGGCGGACCACTACGCCACGGCGATGCGCGTCAAGGGGATCCTGCAGAAGTACAAGGACCTCCAGGACATCATCGCGATCCTCGGTATCGACGAGCTGGGCGAGGAGGACAAGCTCGTTGTCCACCGTGCCCGTCGTGTCGAGCGCTTCCTGTCGCAGAACACGCACGTCGCCAAGCAGTTCACCGGCGTCGACGGTTCGGACGTTCCGCTCGAGGAGTCGATCGTGGCCTTCAACGCCATCTGCGACGGAGACTACGACCACTTCCCCGAGCAGGCGTTCTTCCTGTGCGGTGGCATTGAGGACCTCAAGGCCAACGCCAAGGAGCTGGGCGTCTCCTGAAGCCGCGCTCATCCGTGAGCACAGCTGAATGACGGAGAGGGGCGGGTGTGTCCCGTCCCTCTCCTCACGCCCATTAGAATTTGACCCAACACCCGGCCATTCCGCCGGGTGGTGACCCGAGGAGCCACCATGGCTGCTGAGCTGCACGTCGAGCTGGTCGCGGCGGACCGGAATGTCTGGTCCGGCGAGGCCACCCTGGTTGTCGCCCGCACCACGTCCGGCGACATCGGCGTCATGCCCGGTCACCAGCCGCTTCTCGGTGTGCTGGAATCGGGCCCGGTGACCATCCGTACCGTCGGGGGCAACACTGTTGTCGCCGCGGTGCACGGCGGATTCATCTCGTTCGCGGACAACAAGTTGTCGCTGCTGGCCGAGATCGCCGAGCTTGCCGACGAGATCGACGTCGAGCGGGCGGAGCGGGCACTGGAGCGCGCGAAGTCGGAGACCGATTCGGCCTCCGAGCGTCGCGCCGATGTCCGGCTGCGCGCGGTTTCGGGGCGCTGAGCCCCGGTACTGGTAAGAGTTTCAAACCTCAGCCGCGGCCTGTTCCGGAATTTTCCGGACCGGGTCGCGGCTGAGGCGATGCGGGTCCGCCCCAGACTTCGTCTGGCAAGAACTCTGTCGTTTGGGTTATTCGATGAGCGAGGAGGTCGGTGAAAGATGCTCCTCGCTCTGCTTGTGAGCGGCCTGGTCGTAGTAGCCCTGGTGGTGATCGGGCTGTTCGTGTTCGGTCTGCGCCGCAGGCTGATCCAGCGCTCCGGCGGCACCTTCGACTGCAGCATGCGGTGGGCCGTGTCCGAGGAACCCGACGTCTCCGGCAAGGGCTGGGTGTACGGGGTCGCGCGCTACAGCGGTGACCGCATCGACTGGTTCCGAGTCTTCAGCTACTCCCCGCGGCCGCGCCGGCTGCTGGAGCGGGCCTCCATCGAGGTCATCGCCCGCCGTGCGCCCGAGGGCGAGGAGGAGCTGGCCCTGCTCTCCGACGCCGTCGTACTCTGCTGCGCGCACCGCGGCACCCGCCTGGAGCTGGCGATGAGCGATGACGCGCTGACCGGTTTCCTGGCCTGGCTGGAGGCTGCTCCGCCCGGGCAACGGGTGAACGTGGCCTGACGGCCGCGGCACCCGTTCGTCCCGCCGGATGGAGTCCGGCGCAGCGGCGCGAAGCCGGTGAGGCCCGCCAGGGCCGAGCCGTGCGAGCGGTGCTCGGCAAAGGAGAAGCCGGGGAGACGGGGGCGGACCCGTCTCCCCGGCTTCGTCTTTCACCGGGCCGAGCTGTCAGGGGTTACGAGAGGCCGGCGTGGACCGCGCCGGCCAGTTCGCCGTTCGCGGTGTCGCCGCTGAACTCCCAGTAGAAGGCTCCCTTGAGGCCCTGCTGCTTCGCCCAGGTCATCTTCGAGGCGATGGTGGCGGGGGTGTCGTAGCTCCACCAGTTGCTGCCGCACTTGGCGTAGGCCGTGCCGGCGATGGTGCCGGTCGAGGGGCAGGAGCTCTTGAGGACCTTGTAGTCCTCGATGCCCTGCTCGTAGGTGCCCGGGGCCGGGCCGGTGGCGGTGCCGCCCGGGGTGGCCTGGGTGACGCCGGTCCAGCCGCGGCCGTAGAAGCCGATGCCGAGGTTGAGCTTAGAGCCGGCGATGCCCTTGCCCTTGAGCTTGGTGATGGCCGCCTCGGAGTTGAAGCCGGCGATCGGGATGCCGGTGTACGAGGTGAGCGGGGAGTGCGGGGCCGTCGGGCCCTGGGCCGCCCACGCGCCGAAGAAGTCGTACGTCATGACGTTGTAGAAGTCGACGTACGGGGCGGCGCCCGCGTAGTCGGCGAGGTCGAGCTTGCCGCCGTTGGAGCCGTCGGCGGAGATGGCGGCGGTGACCAGGTTGCTGCTGCCGAACTTGGTGCGCAGCGCGGAGAGGACGTTCTTCAGGGAGGCGGCCCCGCTGGTGTCGCAGGACAGGCCGCAGGCGTTCGGGTACTCCCAGTCGATGTCGATGCCGTCGAAGACGTCGGCCCAGCGCGGGTCCTCGACCAGGTCGTAGCAGGACTGGGCGAAGGCGGCCGGGTTCGCGGCGGCCTGTCCGAAGCCGCCGGACCAGGTCCAGCCGCCGAAGGAGTAGAGGACCTTGATGTTCGGGTACTTCTTCTTCAGCTGGCGCAGCTGGTTGAAGTTGCCCGCGACCGGCTGGTCCCAGGTGTCGGCGGTGCCGGACACGCTGGAGGAGGCGTCGTAGGTCTTCTGGTAGTCGGCGTAGGCGTCACCGATCGTGCACTTGCCGCCCTGGACGTTGCCGAAGGCGTAGTTGATGTGCGTGATCTTCGCGGCGCTGCCGGAGGTGACCAGGTTCTTCACGTGGTAATTGCGCTGGTAGACGCCCCAGTTCGTGAAGTAGCCCAGCTTGACCGCGGCTCCCGGGGTGCCTGGGTCGCCCGGGTCGGTGCCGCCACCGCCGGTGGTGGTCACCGAGAGGGCCCCGGAGGAGGGGCCGGTCTGGTCGATGGTGTCGCGGGCGGTGACCGTGTAGCTGTAGGCCGTGCCCTTGGTCAGGCCCGAGTCGGTGTACGACGGGCTGGTGACGGTGGCGATCTTGGCCCCGCCGCGGAAGACGTCGTAGTTCTTGACGCCCTTGTCGTCGGTGGCCGCGGCCCAGCCGAGGGTCAGCCCGGTGTCGGTGACGCCGCTGGCCGTGGGGGTGCCGGGGGCGCTGGGCGGGTTGTCGGTGGGGGTGGTGCCGCCGTCGCAGGTGCCGCCGTTGACCTTGCAGCCGCTGGGGGCGCCGGAGCCCGTGCCGTTGAAGCCGAAGCTGATGGTGGCGCCCGGGGCGAGGGTGCCGTTCCAGCCGACGTTCTTGCCGGTCCAGTGGGTGCCCGAGCTGGTGACGGTGGCGTCCCAGGCGGAGGTGACGGCGGTGCCGGCCGGGTAGTCCCACTCCACGGTCCAGCTGCTGAGGGTGGTCGTGCCGGTGTTCTTCACCGTCCACTTGCCCTCGAAGCCGGAGCCCCAGTCGGAGACCTTGGTGTACGTCGCGGTGGCCGAGGCGGCCGCCTCTGCGGGACCGGCGATGGCCACCAGTCCGGCGAGGGGCAGGGTGAGGACGGCCAGTGCGGCCGCGACTCTTCGAAACAGCGGTGCGCGTCGTGGGGGTGCTGTGCTCAAGGGTGCTCCTCCGAGGTCCGCAGCGGCCGTGGGGCCGGTCGCTGCATGGGGGTGGGACCTGCGCCGCCCGTGAGCGGGCCGTGTGACGTTTTGTCATGGCACGCTCACCACAGTTGTGCGTGAGAGTAGAAAGGTCTGGACCAACCGTCAAGAGGTCCAGACCTCCTGTAGCAACCTCGGATGTATTTCCGGCCGGATCCGGCTAGAGCCCCAACTCCTGCGCCAGTACCGCGGCTTGGACCCGGCTGCGCAGCTCCAGTTTGGCCAGCACCCGGCTGACGTGCGTCTTCGCCGTCGCCTCCGCCATCTCCAGGCGCACCGCGATCTCCGCGTTCGACAGACCCTCGCCCAGGCACCCCAGCACCTCCCGCTCGCGCGGGGTCAGCGACTCCACCGTCGCCGGTACGGGGACCCGTACGGGCCGCGGGTCCGCGAACTCCGCGATCAGCCGGCGGGTCACCGCCGGGGCGATCAGGCCCTCCCCGCGCGCGACGGTCCGTACCGCCGCGATCAGCTCCGCCGCGTCCGCGTCCTTCAACAGGAAGCCCGACGCGCCCGCGCGCAGTGCGCCGAAGACGTACTCGTCCAGGTCGAAGGTGGTGAGCACGAGGACGTCGGCCAAACCCTCCGCGACCACCCGGCGGGTCGCCGAGACCCCGTCCAGGCGCGGCATCTGCACGTCCATGAGCACCAGATCGGGCCGCAGTTCGCGGGCCAGGCGCACGGCCTCCTCCCCGTCCGCGGCCTCGCCCGCCACCTCGATGTCGCCGGCGCTGCGCAGGATCAGGACCAGCCCGGCCCGTACCGCGCTCTGGTCCTCCGCCACCACGACCCTGATCGTCACGTCCGTACCGCCTCTTCTTCCACGGGCAGCGTCGCCCGGACCCGCCAGACCGCGTCCGCGCGGCCCGCTTCGAATGCCCCGCCCAGCAGTTCCGTCCGCTCGCGCATGCCGATCAGGCCGGCCCCGGAGCCCGGTGCGCGGGGGCCGGGGCGTTCCCCGTAGGGGGAGTCGACCACGACGTGCAGTGCGCCGCCGCCGCCGGCCCGGCCACCGCCCGCGGGGCGGTCGCGGGCCAGGCGGACGGTGACCCTGCCCGGAGCGGCGTGCTTGAGGGCGTTGGTCAGCGACTCCTGGACGATCCGGTACGCCGCCAGTTCCACCGGGGCGGGCAGCGGCTCACGGGTGCCCCCGACTGCCGCCGCTTCCCCGGGCCGGTCGTCGAGCAGTACGAAGTCCAGCCCGCTCGCGGCCCCGTTCTTACGGGCCTGCTCCAGCAGGGCGTCCAGCCCGTCCAGCGAGGGCGTGGCGACGGCCTCCTGACCGGCGCCCGCGTCCCGCAGCAGTCCGATCAGGCGGCGCATCTCGGCCAGTCCCTGGACGCTGTTCTCCCGGATCACCCCGAGCGCCTCGCGGCTGGTGGCGGGGGAGTCGATGGAGAGCGCGGCAGTGGAGTGGATGGCGATGGCGGAGAGGTGGTTGGCCACCATGTCGTGCAGTTCGCGGGCCATCCGGGCCCGCTCGGCGACGACCGCCTGCGACCGGTCCATCTCGGCCAGCAGCGCCGTCTGCTCGGCGCGCAGCCGGGCGGCCACGGCGGCCTCACGGTGGTTGCGCAGGGTGGCGCCGGTCAGCGCCGGACCGAAGCTCACGATGCCGGTGACCACGCCGATCAGCAGCGCCTGCGGGGTGCGCAGCCAGGCCACGGCGGCGATGGTCACGGCGACGGTGATCAGGCCGGTCTGGACCGGGAGGCGGCGGGCCATGGCCGGCTTGCCGTAGACGACAGCCGCGTACATCAGGTCGGTGAAGATCAGGACGGTGGCCAGATTTCCCACCGTGAACTGGTCGGCGACCACCCCGAGGGTGCCCACCGCCAGGGTCACCCGGGGCATGCTGCGGCGCAGCAGCTCCATCGGGCCGAGGGCGAGGAGCGGGACCAGGGCCGCCCAGGCCGGGAACAGGCCCCGGGTGGGGGAGCTGTACACCCCGAGCGACCACAGGAGCAGGCCGGCGGCCACGCTGCCCGCGGCGAGCAGGACGTCGTCGCGGTGCGGTGGAGGGATCTGGAGGGTCACGGGACCATCCAACAGGCTGCGGCGGGGGCGGGCGTCCCCATCGCGGCCGCCTTTTGGACGGGCCCGTACATCGAAGGATGCAGGGCGGCCACCACGGCAATCGTCATCGGCGACGAGGAAACGGTGCGAACCGGGCGGGAAGCTGGAGGCATCCCCCACCGCAGGAACGGAGACTCCCGTGCTCGTCACCCTGATCATCGCCTGTGAAGTCGGCTTCTGGGTCCTGCTGGCCGGCGGCCTGGCCCTGCGCTACCTCGCGAAGATGCCGAAGACCGGCGCGGCCGTCCTGCTGTGCGAGCCGCTCCTGGAGCTGGCACTGCTGGCGGCCACCGCGGTGGACCTGCGCGGCGGCGCCGAGCCGGACTGGAAGCACGGGCTCGCCGCCCTGTACCTCGGCTACACCGTCGCCTACGGGCACTACACCGTGCGCTGGCTCGACGGCCACGCCGCGTACCGGCTGGCCGGTGGCCCGAAGCCGGCCGGCGCCGGCTACGGCGCGGCGCGGGCCGTCCACGAGTGGAAGCTGTTCGCACGGACCGTCCTCGCGGCGGCCGTCGCGGCCGGCCTGCTGCAGGCCGCGATCTGGTACGTCGGAGGGTCGGGCGACACCACGGTGCTGCACGGATGGCAGCTCACGGCCCTGCGGGTGGTCGGCATCCACGCCCTGATCGCCGTCACCTACACGGTGTGGCCGAAGCGGGCACCGGCGAAGGCGCTCTCTGCCGCGGACCGGTCCTAGGGGCCGTCGTCCAGGACCTACCGGTCGCCGCCGGGGACCCACAGGACGTCGCCGACCTCCTTGTTGGCCGTGCGGGCCAGGATGAAGAGGAGGTCGGAGAGGCGGTTGAGGTAGGTGGCCGTCAGCGGGTTCATGACCTCGCCGTGCGCCTCCAGGGCCGCCCACGTGGAGCGCTCGGCGCGCCGGACCACCGTGCAGGCCTGGTGCAGGAGGGCCGCGCCGGGGGTGCCGCCGGGCAGGATGAAGCTGCGGAGCTTCTCCAGCTCGCCGTTGAAGAGGTCGCAGTCGGCCTCCAGCTTGTCCACGTAGAACTGCTCGACGCGCAGCGGCGGGTACTCCGGATTCTCGACGACCGGGGTGCAGAGGTCGGCGCCCACGTCGAACAGGTCGTTCTGCACACGGACCAGGACCTTCACGACATCGGCGGGCAGCGAGCCGAGTGCGATCGCCGTCCCGATGGCCGCGTTGGCCTCGTTGGCGTCGGCGTACGCCGAGATCCGCAGATCGGTCTTGGCCGTGCGGCTCATGTCGCCGAGCGCGGTCGTGCCCTTGTCGCCGGTGCGGGTGTAGATACGCGTGAGGTTCACCATGCCGCCACCCTAGTGCGGGCCAACTGCGGCCCCCTGTCGCACTGCTGGGCCGTCCCGGTGTGATGTCCGTCATCTGAGACGTGACGCGTGTTACTTCGCGGTCACTGCGCCCCTCCCGGACGCTAGTCTCCGCCGGAGAACGAACGAGGCTGTGCCGTATTCGAGGCCGGTCCCATCGAAGAACGTGGGGTGTGCAGTGGCTGGGAAGCTTGCCGTCATCGGTGCCGGACTGATGGGTTCCGGAATCGCGCAGGTCTCTGCTCAGGCGGGTTGGGACGTCGTGCTGCGCGATGTCACCGACGCCGCTCTGACGCGTGGCACCGACGGGATCAAGGCCTCGTACGACCGCTTCGTCTCCAAGGGCAAGCTGACGGCCGAGGACGCCGAGGCGGCGCTCGCCCGCATCACCACGAGCACCGAACTGGAAGCGGTCGCCGACGCCGACATCGTCGTCGAGGCCGTCTTCGAGAAGCTCGAGGTCAAGCACGAGATCTTCCGCGCGCTCGACAAGCTCGTGCGCGAGGACGCGATCCTCGCCTCCAACACCTCCGCCATCCCGATCACCAAGATCGCGGCCGTGACGGAGCGTCCGGAGCGGGTCGTCGGCGCGCACTTCTTCTCGCCGGTCCCGATGATGCAGCTGTGCGAGCTCGTGCGCGGCTACAAGACGAGTGACGAAACCCTCGCCACCACCCGGGCGTTCGCCGAGTCGGTCGGCAAGACCTGCATCGTCGTCAACCGCGACGTCGCGGGCTTCGTGACGACCCGTCTCATCTCCGCGCTGGTCGTCGAAGCCGCGAAACTGTACGAATCGGGCGTTGCGTCGGCCGAGGACATCGACATCGCCTGCAAGCTCGGCTTCGGGCACGCGATGGGCCCGCTGGCCACCGCGGACCTCACCGGCGTCGACATCCTGCTGCACGCCACCAGCAACATCTACACGGAATCGCAGGACGAGAAGTTCGCGCCGCCGGAGCTGATGCGCCGCATGGTCGACGCGGGCGACATCGGCCGCAAGAGCGGTCAGGGCTTCTACAAGCACTGAGCACCAGTTCGAAGGCCTGCACCCCAAGGGGTGAATTAGGTATCGGTTCGCTCACGGTCGGCAACTTCCCTGCCCCTGAGGCAGTCAGTTGCAGTGAGAGTTGCCGACCACGGACCAGTCGGACCATAAGCAATCAGTACCGCGCTGCCGGGAGTACACATGCACATCAGGGGCGACCACGCCGAACTCGCTGTCGGGGGTCGCCTCGACGTGCGCAGCGCGGCGGACGCCCGTACGGTCCTGCACACCGCACTGGACGACGGTCACGGCGACCTCGTGCTGGACCTCACCGGGCTCGACTCCTGGGACGCGACGGGTCTCGGCGTGATCATGGGCGCCCACCGCCGGGCCGGCCGGACCGGCCGGCGGCTCGTCCTGCGCGGGGTCCCGCCACAGATGCAGCGGCTGCTCGTGGCCACCCGGCTGCACCGGATCCTCGCGATCGAGGGCGGACTGGAAGCGGAGTCGCTGCCGCGCGCGTGACGCCCGTTACACCGGTACACGCCTCGTGTGTGGAGGGCCGCTCTACAGGGCCTGCGCAAACGTAACGGTCCGGTGGTGAAGGCACCCCTGCGGTTCACGCCCGGCCGGGCACGGTCTAGGGTTCGGGCGGAAACCGGACCAGTAGCGACAGCGGCGTGTGCGAAGGCCGGGCGAGACGACGGCGCACGGCGCGATCGGGGGACTTGGTCATGGACCGCAGCAAACAGGGGCAGCAGGGGCAGGCCGATCCGGCGGAGCCGCCGGCGCGCGTGGTGACGCTCACGTCCGGGGACTACACCCTCACCGTGAACCCCGTGGACGGCAGCGAGATCGTCCGGACGCACCGCCCCGGCGGCGAGCCCGCCCCCACCCCGGTCAAGCGCACCCCCGCCGCCCGCGCCTCCGCGGCCGCCGCCGCACGGCCCCCCGTACCGCCGGGCGCCCCGGCCGGTGCGCAGCCCCTGCTGGGCCGCGAGGAGGAGCGCGAGCGCCTCGTACGCCTCCTCGCGCGCGGCCGCTCCGTACGGCTGACCGGACCGTCCGGATCCGGACGCACGGCGCTGCTCGACGCGGTCGCCGAGGCCTGCGCGGACCTCGCCCCCGACGGGGTCGTACGGCTCTGCGCGCAGGGACACCAACAGCCCGGCGAGCTGCTCCAGGCGCTCTACGCCACCGTGTACGAGGCTCCGGCCGAACGCCCCGACCGGACCGGCCTCCTCGCCCGGGTGGCGGAGATAGGCGCCGTCGTCCTCGTCGACGACCTCGACATGGGCGGCACCGCCCTCGACGAACTGCTGCGGGCCACGCCGGAGTGCGCGTACCTGCTGGCCGCCACCCCCGACACCCGGGCCCCCTCCGACGACTCGCACCTCGAAGAGGTCTTCCTCGGCGGGCTGGCCCGCGCCGACTGCGTGGCCCTGCTCGAAGCGGGCACCGGACGGGCGCTGACCGACGAGGAAACCGCCTGGGCGGGGGACCTGAGCTTCGCCTCCGAGGGGCTGCCGCTGCGCTTCGTCCAGGCAGCCGCGCTGCTGCGACAGCGCGACGAACTCAACCGCACCGGTTACGACGACGAGGACGCCGAGGACGAGGAGCCCGGCGTCTTCGACGAGAAGCCGCGCGCCACCGTGTTCGTGCCGCTGCCGACGCTGGCCGAGGGCGCCGCCCCGGCGGAACTGCTCGCCTCGCGGGTCAGCGAGTCGGCGCGGGCCGCGCTGCGGATCGCCTGCGCGCTCGGCGGGGAACTGCCGCACCACGCACACCTGCCCGCGCTGATCGGCGACACGCACGCCGACACGGCCGTCGCGGAGCTCCTCGACTGCGGGCTGCTGAGCCCCGTCGGGACGCGCTACCAGCTGGCCGCGGGGGTCGTGCGACAGCTGGAGGACACCGGCTACGGGGACACCGCGACCGAGGAAGCCCGTACCGCCGCCCGGCACTACGCCTGGTGGACCGGGCACACCACCGTCAGCCCGGAGCGGGTCGCGTCCGAGGCCGACGCGGTGCTCGCGGCGCTGGCCGGGGCCGATGTGGTGGCCGCGGTACTGCTGGCGCGGACGGCGGCCCCGGCGTTCGCCGCCTCGCTGCACTGGGAGGCCTGGGAGCGGGTGCTGCGCGCGGGCGCGGAGGCCGCGCGGAAGGCCGGCGAGGTCGCGGAGCAGGCGTACTTCCACCACGAGCTGGGCGTACTGGCCCTGTGCGAGGGCCGGCTCGACCGGGCGCGGGCCGAGCTGGAGGCCTCGATCGGGCTGCGCGGCGCGCTGGCCGACAAGCGGGGGACCGTGGCGGGACGGCGGGCCCTGGCCCTGGTCACCGACCGGGAGTCGGCGGAGACCCAGATATCACCGCCCCTGCGACTGGCTCCGCCGGCCGCGTCGTCGGCTGCCGCCGGGGGAGCGGCGAGGGCGGCCGGGCCGGGTCGGCAGGGCGCGTCGGGCGTGCCGCCGGTTTCGGGGGCGGTGGGGGGTGCGGGTGTGCCCGGCATCCCCGGCGTCCCTGGCATCCCGGGTGTGCCTGGCATTCCGGGTGCCGCGGGTGTCCCGCCGGCTTCGGGAGCACTGGGTGGTGCGGGCGTCCCCGGCGTCCCGCCGGTTCCGGGTCTTCCGACGGCCCCCGGGACTGCGGGGGCTCCGCTGCCTCCGGGGCTTGCCGGGCTTGCCGGGGTTCCCGGACTGCCCGGGGTTCCCGCTCCTCCGGGGCTCCCTGGGGCCGCCGGGGCTGCTGGGACTCCGCAGATTCCTGCGGTTCCCGGGGCTGCGGGGGCTCCGTTTGTTCCTGGAGTTCCTGGGGCTGCCGGGATCGCCAGGCCTGCCGGGGCTCCGCTGCTTCCTGAGGTTCCTCGGGTTCCGGGCGTTTCCGGTGCAGCAGGGACTCCGTTGGCTGCTGGCGCTGCTGGCGCTGCTGGCGCTGCTGGCGCTGCTGGCGCTGCTGGCGCTGCTGGCGCTGCTGGCGCTGCTGGCGCTGCTGGCGCTGC
>NZ_JBHVYI010000027.1:0-48672 GCF_042880975.1 Streptomyces sp. NPDC058289 | reverse complement strand
CGCTGCTGGCGCTGCTGGCGCTGCTGGCGCTGCTGGCGCTGCTGGCGCTGCTGGCGCTGCTGGCGCTGCTGGCGCTGCTGGCGCTGCTGGCGCTGCTGGCGCTGCCGGGACGCCGTCGGCTCCCGGTGCTCCCGGTGCTCCCGGTGCGTCGGCCGCTCCCGGGGCTCCGGTGGCACCCGCTGCTCCCGTGACTCCGGCGACGCTGTCGAAGGCCCTCGCCGCCCTGCCGGGGGCGGGTCCCGGGGCCGCTCCCGTACCCGAGCGTGCGGCGACGCGGGCTCCGGACGCCTTCACGACGGTCGTGCCCGCGGTGGCGCCGCCGGGCTCCGTCGCGCCCGCGACCCTGGCCGAGGTGTTCGAGGACGCCTTCCCCCTCAGCCCCGAGCCGGCCCCGGCGCCCAAGGCGACGCCCGCGCCGAAGCCGAAGCCCGGTCGCAAGCCGCTGCTGCTGGCCGCGGCCGGAGCCGTGACCGTCGTGGTGCTGGGCACGGTGGTCGCCCTGGCGATGAGCACCGACGAGGAGCCGCCGGCGCAGGCGCCCGCGGTTTCCACGGCCCCGACCTCCGAGGAGACGCAGCCGCAGCCGAGTACTCCGGGTCCGAGCGGTAGCGATCCCTCGCCGGAGCCGGGAGCTTCGTCCCCTATCGCGCAGGCACCGGGTACGACCCCGTCGCCGAAGAAGACACCCTCGGCCAAGCCGTCGTCGACGCCGACTCCTCCGGCGTCGAGCCCGGCGAACCCGACGTCGCCGCCGGCGTCGAGCTCGCCCCCGCCCGTGAGCACCCCGCCGGCTTCCCCGAGCCCGTCCGTGTCCGTGTCGCCGAGTCCCACGCACACGGAGCCGACCGACGAGCCGAAGCCCCCCGTGGGGGAGACGGGCGAAACGGAGAACACGGCCCCCTGACGGCCCGTCCGCGCCGCCGGGGCGGACGGCAGCCGCCGCCGCCCCGCGCGGACAGGCCCTAGAACAGGCGGAGCTTGTCGTCCTCGATGCCGCGCATCGCGTTGTAGTCGAGGACGACGCAGTCCATGCCGCGGTCGTTCGCCAGGACGCGGGCCTGGGGCTTGATCTCCTGCGCCGCGAAGATGCCCTTGACGGGCGACAGGTGCGGGTCCCGGTTCAGGAGCTCCAGGTAGCGCGTGAGCTGTTCGACGCCGTCGATCTCGCCGCGGCGCTTGATCTCCACCGCCACCGTCGCGCCGGAGGAGTCCCGGCACAGGATGTCGACCGGTCCGATCGCGGTCATGTACTCGCGGCGGATCAGCGTGTAGCCCTCGCCGAGGGTCTCGATCCGGTCGGCCAGGAGCTCCTGCAGGTGGGCCTCGACCCCGTCCTTGATCAGGCCCGGGTCGGTGCCCAGCTCGTGCGAGGAGTCGTGGAGGACTTCCTCCATGGTGATGATGAGCTTCTCGCCCGCCTTGTTGACGACGGTCCAGACGCCGGCGTCGTCGCCGCTCCCCTCCTTGAGGGTGCAGGGCGGGGACATCCAGTTGAGCGGTTTGTACGCTCGGTCGTCCGCGTGGATCGAGACACTGCCGTCGGCCTTCACGAGGATCAGACGGGGTGCCGAGGGCAGATGGGCGGTGAGCCGGCCCGCGTAATCGACGGAGCAGCGGGCAATGACGAGACGCATGGTCGGCAACGCTACTCGACCGACGGGCCTGCACGCGATTCGCCCCCGAAAGCCCCGTTCGAGGATGGCGCGTTGTATGCGCATTCTCCTGGTGCGGTACCCACCGGGCGCCTACCGTGGTGAGCGGGAGGTTGCGACACGTGCACACTGCGTGGCGATCTCCCTCCCTGCCCGTAAGGCTCCGGCAACCCAATCGGCCGGAGTCGCGAGAGGAGAACCCATGTCGCTCGACGTCTCACCGGCCCTACTCGAACAGGCCGAGCGAGGCGAGGTCGACGAAGCCGCTTTCGTCGACTGCGTCCGGACCTCCCTGCCCTACGCATGGGAGATGATCAGCTCGCTGGTGGCCCAGCTCAAGGTGGACGGCGGACAGTTCGCCGACAACCAGACGCCGCCGCCCGACGAGCAGGCGCGTGGCCAGCTGCTGCGTGCCCTTGCGAGTGACGCGATACGGGGTGCGCTGCAACGCCACTTCGGAGTGCGCCTGGCATTCCAGAACTGCCACCGGGTTGCGGTGTTCCCGCTGGACTCCTCGGTGGACGACCGGCTGGCCAAGTTCACTTCGATCCGTGGTCAGCTGCTCAACCAGTCGCCCGAAATGCGCGACTGTTAGCAGGAAGACCGCACGCCGTAACGACCAACACGGCAAGCACAGCCAGTAGGACCGGCACGACCGCACCCGTACGACCGCACTCCGCACCGCCGTACGACCGTATCGCCGCACGACCGGTACCTCGCTGCCGCTCCGGTGCCAACGGAGCGGCAGCTCTGGTCTCAGCCGAGCCGGGGCAGCACCTCGGCGCCGAGGCGCCGGAGGTTCTCCTCGGTCGACGTGAGATCGCCCGATCCTTCCGTCAGCAGGGCGAACCGCGTGATGCCCGTACGCTCCGACGTGGCCGCGAGCCGGTCGGCCGCCAACTCCGGTGTGCCCACGGGGTGCAGATCGCACAGGAGCTCGGTGTACGCGACCGGGTCCCGCATCGCCCGCTGCCGTCCGTCCACCGTGACGTGCGCGTCCAGACCCTGCTTGAGCCAGCCCGGCATCGCCTTCAGCAGTGTTTCGCGGGCGTCCGCCGTCCGGTCCGCCAGCTGGCAGACCCCGGCCGACACGTGGCCCGCCTCGGGCGAGCGCCCCGCGGCGCGCGCCGTACGCCGCCACAGCTCGACCATGGCGGCCTTGTCCTCGTCCCCGCAGTGCATGCCCAACAGCATGGGCAGTCCGCGCTCCGCGGCCAGTCGTACCGAGCCTGGGGAGGTGCAGGCGACGATCAGTTCCGGCCCCGTCCCGTCCCCGTCGAGCGCCTCCGACGCACGGGGTACGACGGCCACTTCGCGGAAGCCGTCCCGGCCGCCTGCCATCGCCGCCGGTGCCCCCACGCGCGGCTCGGCCAGCCAGCGGCGCAGCAGGTCCAGGTCCTCCGGGAAGCGGTTCTCGTACGCGTCGAGCCCACCGCCGAAGACCTCCAGGTCCACCCAGGGACCGCCCCGGCCCACCCCCAGGGTGAACCGCCCCTCCGAGGTCAGGTGCAGCAGGGCCGCCTGCTCGCCCAGGGCCACCGGGTGGGTGTTCGGCAGCACGCTCACCGCGGTGCCCACGCGCAGCCGCCGGGTGCGGCCCAGCATCAGGGCCGCCAGGGTCACCGCGGACGGGCAGACCCCGTACGGGACGAAGTGGTGTTCGGCGAGCCAGACCGAGTCGAGCCCGGCCTCCTCGGCCACCTCGGCGGTCCGCACCGCCCGGTGCAGTGCCTCGCCCTGTCCCTGTCCCGGGAACTGGGCCGCCAGTACAAATGCTCCTACGCGCATCGCCTTTAGCCTCCTCGCGGCTGACGCGGCCTCCCCCAGGCGGACCGGTTGCTTCACCGGCAACAACGTCTGACACGTGCCAAAGGCACGGCCTGAACGGAAGTTATTGGGATTGTCGGGTCAGTCACGCCAACCGGTTGATCAGTACTACGGTCGTCCTTCGGCCACCCTGCGGGTACCCGGCCTCGCTGCGCGTAGTCTGGGAGAAAGTCACTGCCGTCCGCCCATCCGTGAGGTATACGTGTCTCCCCGCCACAACCGCCCCAGGGGCGGCGAGAATCCAGCCGATCGTTCGGACCAGGGCTCGGGCCCGGGCAGTCTGGACCGGTACGGCCTGGAGCGCACGGAGGAGTACCAGGGCGAGGAGTGGAAGGTCCGGCACGTCGCGGGCGCGAGCGCTGCGGGCAAGCGCTACCGCTGCCCCGGCTGCGACCAGGAGATCCCCTCGGGCACCCCGCACCTGGTGGCCTGGCCCGAGTACGGCGGGGTCGACGACCGCCGGCACTGGCACAAGGCCTGCTGGAACGCGAAGGACCGCCGCACCTCCAAGGTGCAGCGGTCCCGCAACGCTCCCAAGTATTAGGAGTCCGGAGTACTAGACGTCCCGGCGGCCGACCACCACGTACGAGGCGGCGACCGCGGCGCCCGTCACCAGCAGGATCAGTGCCATGTGGCTCAGGCTGCCCGGGAGCGCCATGCCGGCGCCCGACGACGGGTCGGAGGCGTTGGTCGGCATGCCGAACAGCTCCATCATCGCCACCGGCACGTTGTACTTGAGCAGGCTCCTCCCGACCGGGGCGACGGCCTCCCAGATGCTGAGCACCGCCCCTATCACCGGCGGCAGCGTGACGACGCCGAGCATCACGGCGATCGCCCCCGCCGAATGCCGCACCAGCGCCCCGACCGCCAGGGCCAGGACGCCGAGCAGGGTGACGTACAGGCTGCCCACCAGCCCGGAGGCCCATTCGGAAGCCGGGTGCGCCCCGGCTTCGGCGCCGTCGCGCAGGATCGACGCGGTCAGCCCCACCAGGCAGACCGAGCCGGCCGTGGTGAGGAACGCGGTGAGGCCGAAGACGAGGTACTTCGCGGTGAGCACCCGGTACCGGTCGGGGGCCGCGGTGAAGGTGGTGCGGACCAGGCCGGTGCCCCACTCGGAGGTGATCGTCAGCACCCCGAGCACCATCACCGCGAGCTGCCCGACCAGCAGTCCGAAGAGGGCGGGGGCGATGAACGGCATCTGCTCGTAGTCCACGTCCCGGGTCTGCACGATGACCGTGCCGCCGATGCCGACGACGAGCAGCACCAGCGAGCCGAGCGTCCACATCGTGGAGCGCACCGAGGTCAGCTTCGTCCACTCCGAGGCCACCGCGTGCCCCAGGTGCGGCCGGGGCGTGGGCAGGGGCGAGGTGTAGACCGCCGGGCCCTGGTCCCCGGCGGTCGTCGCGGTCGGCGGGGCGGTCATCGGGAGTCCTCGGGCTTCTGCGCGGGGGTGCGCACGGGGTCGGGGGAGTGCGTGGCGCCGGGGTCGACCCCGGGCTCGGTCCCGGGGCCGGCGAGCTCGCCGGGGCTGGTGGGCATCAGGAACGGCCGGGCGGCGGTCCCGGGCGGCGGGGGCGCGAAGAAGCCCGCCTGCGGGACCTGGAGGGCCTCGGCGGCTTCTTCTTCCTCCCACTTCGGGACGCTCAGCGGTTCGGGCTCCCAGAGCTCGGCGCGCGGGTCCTCGGTGGAGGTGAACTCGACGGAGGACTGGGTCATCCGCATGTACGCCTCCTCCAGCGAGGCCCGGTGCGGCGACAGCTCCCACAGCCGTACGCCGGCCGCGTGCGCGAGGTCGGAGATCTGCGGCAGCTCCAGCCCGGTCACCCGCAGTGCCCCGTCGGGCTCGCGGAGGACGCGGCCGCCCGCCTTGGTGAGGACGGAGCCGAGGGTGTCCCAGCCGCCCGGGTCGGTGTCGGCCGTGCGGACCCGGGCGAATCCGGCCGAATTGTGGGTGATGAAGTCCTGGGTGCCCATGTCGGCGAGCAGCCGGCCCCGGCCGATCACGATCAGGTGGTCGGCGGTCAGCGCCATCTCGCTCATGAGGTGGGAGGAGACGAAGACGGTGCGGCCCTCGGAGGCGAGCCGGCGCATCAGATTGCGGACCCAGAGGATGCCCTCGGGGTCGAGTCCGTTGACCGGCTCGTCGAAGAGCAGCACCTGGGGGTCGCCGAGCAGGGCGGTCGCGATGCCGAGCCGCTGGCCCATGCCGAGCGAGAAGCCCTTGGCGCGCTGCCGGGCCACGTCCTGCAGGCCCACGACGCCCAGAACCTCGTCCACCCGCTTCTCGGGGATCCCGGAGAGCTGGGCGATCGACAGCAGGTGGGTGCGGGCCCGGCGGCCGCCGTGGACGGCCTTGGCGTCGAGCAGGGCTCCGACGTGCCGCTGGGCGTTCGGCAGCTCGCGGAAGGGCAGGCCGTTGATCGTGACCCGGCCGGCGGTGGGCCGGTCCAGGCCGACGATCATGCGCATCGTGGTGGACTTCCCGGAGCCGTTGGGCCCCAGGAATCCCGTCACGTGACCGGGCTTGACCTGGAAGGAAAGGTCGTCGACAGCGGTCTTCGCGCCGAAGCGCTTGGTCAGGCCGACTGCCTCGATCATCTTGCTGCCCCTTGCCAGGCCGGGACGACTCTCGCCCGCGTAAGGGTTAAGAGGATATCCAGTCCCTTGCGGTTCCATGTCGTCCCCGACCCTGAGCTACCCCTGAGAACCGACCCGGGGATCTCCCGTACGACTCGGGGGATCCCCGTAGTACGTCAGGCGTCCCTCTTCTTGAGGACGAGGTAGCCGCCGAGCACGGCCGCCAGCACCCACAGGGCCATGATCCCGAAACCGCCCCAGGGACCGTAGGGCACCTTCTCGCTGCCCATCGCCCCCGGGATCACCTGCATGATCTTGGAACCGGCCTGGTCGGGGAAGTACTGGGCCACCTTCCGGGTCGCCGGGACCGCCCCGAGGATGGTCGAGATCAGGAGGAAGAACGGCATCAGGATGCCGAGCGAGAGCATCGAGCTGCGCAGCATGGTGGCCACGCCCATGGAGAACAGCGCGAGCATCGCCATGTACAGCCCGGCTCCGAAAACGGCGCGCAGCACGTTCGGCTCGTCGATGCCGATGCTGCGGTCGCCCAGGATCGCCTGTCCGATGAAGAAGGACGCGAAGCTGGTGATCAGGCCCACGATCAGCGCGAGCCCGGTGGCGACGAGGAGCTTGCCGGCGAGGAAGCTGCCGCGCCGGGGTACGGCCGCGAGCGAGGTGCGGATCATGCCCGAGCTGTACTCGGTGCCCACGACCAGCACTCCGAACACGATCATCGCGAGCTGGCCGAGGGACATGCCGGCGAAGCTGGCGAGCGTCGGGTCGAAGGTGGCCTGCTCCTGCGGGGGCATGTCCTTGAAGGAGGAGTTGATGAACGCGCAGAGCAGGGAGCTGATGCCGACGGTGACGATGGCGGCAGAGGCCAGGGTCCAGACGGTCGAGGCGACCGAGCGGATCTTGGTCCACTCGGACTGCAGGACGGCGGGGAAGGCGGACATGGTCACTTACCGCCCTTGCGCTGAGCTTCGAAGCCGGCGC
Organism: Streptomyces sp. NPDC058289; assembly: GCF_042880975.1. Lineage (NCBI taxonomy): Bacteria > Bacillati > Actinomycetota > Actinomycetes > Kitasatosporales > Streptomycetaceae > Streptomyces > Streptomyces sp. NPDC058289. The sequence goes on along the minus strand of NZ_JBHVYI010000027.1, from coordinate 41,620 downwards.
CCCACGCGGGTACGTCGGCAGGCCGGGCCGGGTTGTCCGCGGCCATGCCGGGTCCGGCCGGGAAGCCGGCCGCCCCCGGTGCGTGGGCGTGGTACTCGACGGAGTCCGCCGTCATGCGCATGAACGCTTCCTCCAGTGAAGCCCGCTGCGGGCTGAGTTCGTGCAGCACGATCTGGTGCTGGGCGGCCAGCTCGCCGAGCCGTTCCGCCCCCACGCCGTCGATCTCCAGGGTGCCGGTGGCCGGGACGCTGATCGCGTCGATCCCGGCCTCGTGCAGGACGTCCTTCAGCCGTTCCTGCTGCGGAGATCGCATGCGGACGAAGCTGCGGGAGTTCTGCTGGATGAAATCGGCCATGGACAGGTCGGCGAGCAGCTTTCCCTGTCCGATGACGACCAAATGTTCTGCGGTCAGGGCCATTTCGCTCATCAGGTGGGAAGAAACGAAGATCGTCCTTCCCTCTGCCGCGAGCCCCTTCATCAGATTGCGGATCCAGAGAATTCCCTCCGGGTCCAGACCATTGACGGGTTCGTCGAACATCAGGATCTCCGGGTCGCCGAGCAGCGCGGAGGCGATGCCGAGCCGCTGGCCCATACCCAGCGAGAATCCCTTCGACTTCTTGTTCGCCACGGCCGTCAGGCCGACCAGATCCAGCACCTCGGAAACCCGGCTGCGCGGGATCCGGTTCGACTGGGCGAGGCAGAGCAGGTTGTTGTACGCGCTGCGGCCGCCGTGCATCGCCTTCGCGTCCAACAGTGCCCCGATGTACTTCAGCGGCTCCGGCAGGTCCCGGTAGTGCTTCCCGTCGATCCGGACCGTACCGCTGGTCGGATTGTCGAGGTCGAGCATCATGCGCATGGTCGTGGACTTGCCCGCCCCGTTGGGGCCGAGGAAGCCGGTGACCACCCCCGGTCTGACCTGGAAGCTGAGGTTGTCCACGGCGGTCTTCGCGCCGAATCGTTTCGTAAGGCCCTCAAGCTCGATCATTCCGCCACGCTAGAACGCCCGAGGGCCCTACGCCACCTCTCACAGGTGACGAAGGGCCCTCGGTGTCGAAGCGGATGGCCACCTTCCGTTCGCCGGTGCCGGAAGACTCCCGATACCCGGCGCCGGAAGGCTTCCGACGACTAGCGGCTCTGCTGCGCCGGAACGCCGCGCGTGACCGGCTCGTCGTCGATCGGCGCGGAGGCGGCGGCAACCGCGGCACCCGTCAGCGTCGCCAGCATCTCGCGGACGTTGGTGAGCTGCGCGTTGATCGAGTCGCGGCGGTTGGTGAGCGCCGCCAGCTCGCGCTCGGACTCGCTGCGGATCCGGTCGGCCTTGGCGTTGGCGTCGGCCACGATGTCCTCGGCCTGGCGCTGCGCGGTCTCCACGGTCTGGCGGGCGCGACGCTCGGCGTCCGTACGGAGCTTCTCGGCCTCCAGGCGCAGCTGCTCCGCGCGGTGCTCGATCTCCGCGAGACGCTTCTCGGCCTTGGCCTGACGGCCGGCCAGGTCGCGCTCGGACTGCTCGCGGCGCTTGGCCAGGTTGGTCTCGAAGTCCGCGGCGGCCTGGGCGGCCTTGGCGCGGGTCTCCTCGAAGAGCGCGTCGGCCTCCTCGCGCTTGGAGGCCGCGTCCTTCTGGGCCTCGGTGCGCAGCGAAGCGGCGTCGCCCTTGGCCTTCTCGACGATCCGGACACCCTCGTCCTCGGCGGTCGACTTCCGGTCGGCGGCGAACGACTCGGCGTCGTTGCGCACCTGCTGGGCGGCCGACTCGGCGAGCTCGCGGTGCTGCTCGGCCGCGCGACGGGCCTCCTCACGGAGGTCCTTCGCCTCCTCCTCGGCCAGGCGCAGGATCTTCTCGACCCGGGCGCCGAGACCGGCGTACGACGGCTCGGCGTCGTTCACCTGAGCCTGGGCGTTCTGCGTCTCGAGGTGCAACTCCTCGATCCGCTTTTCCAGAGAGTTGATACGTCCGAGGGCGCTGTCACGGTCGGAGACCAGCTTGGTGATGCGGTCGTCCACCTGACCGCGGTCGTAACCACGCCGCACGAGCTCGAAGCCGAAGGGGGAGGATGTGTCGCTCATGGGGTTCCTGTCGAATGAGACCGATGAGGTGCTACGCGGGGTGTTAGGTGTTAAGGGGAATCCTAGGCGCCAAGACGGCGTGTCATCGAGTCAATCCGCGTTTGATCTGGACAATGACACCCCTTTTGAGTGGCAAGGCGACAGAATGCTTGTCACTCGTTCGCCTGAACCTCCATCAGGAGCACAGAGTCGAGTGCGCTGACTAGCCCTCTGACGTCTTGCCACCCGATCGAGTGGAACCCGCTGTCGCACCGGCCTTCACGCCCCCCGCGCCCTGGCCGCCGACCCCGGGCTTTCCGCCACCCGAAGGCGCCTCGAATGATTCCAACGCCTCAAGAACGTCCTGGACACGGGAGATCTCCGCCTGAATGTCCTCGCGCCTGCGCACGAGGACCTCCAGCTCGCGCCGGCCCTCCTCGACGAGCCGCTCGGCCTCCGCCGTCGCCTCCGCGAGCTTGCCCTCGGCAGCCCGGACCAGCTCGGCCTTCTTCTGCTCGGCCTCCTTGAGCAGCGCCTCCGCCTTGCGCACCGCGGCGATGCGGACCTTGCTCGCCTCGCTGCTCGCGTCCGACACCAGCTCCTTGGCCTTCGCATCGGCCTCGACGCTCTGCTCGGTCGCCGCCCGCACCAGCTTGTCCACGCGCTCGCCGGCCGACTTCATCTGCTCGGCCGACTCACGGCGGGCCCGCTCGTGCAGCTCCTCGACCTCCGCCTCGACGCGGCCGCGCAGCTCCTCCGCCCGCTCCCTTATGGCCGACGCGTCCCTGCGCGCCCCGACCAGCAGCTCGTCGGCGTCCGTACGGGCCTTCTCCACCAGGGAGTTGCCCTCCACGGTCGCCTCCGAGGCGATCCGCGCGGCTTCCTTGCGCGCCGCGTCGACCATCGCGTCCGCCTGCTCCTCGGCCGCCGTCGTGGCGGCCAGGGCCTGCTTCTGCGCGTCCCCGGTGAGCTTCTCGGCCTCCGAGGAAGCCTCCGTGATGAGCCGGTCGACCTGCGTCGCGGCCTCGCTGCGGCGCTTGTTGGCCTCTTCGCGGGCCTCGTCCAGCACCCGCTCCGACTCGGTGCGCGCCTCGCCGCGGATCCGCTCCGCCTCGGTGGCGGCCTCGGCCTTGACCCGCTCGGCCTCGGACCGGGTGCGGGTCGCGTGCTCCTGCGCCGAGGACAGCGCCTCGGAGGCCTCGGCCCGCAGCCGCTCGGCCTCGTTCGCCGCCTCGCCGACCGTGCGCTCGGTGTCCTTGCGGGTCTGCTCGGTGAGCCGGTCCGCCTCCGCGACCGCCTCGCCGACCAGGTGGTCCGCCTGCTCGGCGGCCTCGGTACGGATCCGGCCCGCCTCGGCGCGCGCCTCGTCCAGGGTCCGCTCGGACTCCCGCTCGGCGCCCGCCAGGGTCTCGTTCGCCGCGACCGTGACCCGGTCCGCCTCCGCGGTGGCCTCGCCGATGATCCGGCCGCCCTCCGCGCGGGCGTCGTCCAGGGTGCGCGCCGCCTCGGCGCGCAGCCGGTCGGCCTCCGCCGCGGCCTTGCCGACGGTGGCCTCGTTGGCCGTGCGCGTCTCCTCGACGAGCCGGTCGCCCTCGTTGCGCGCGTCGACGAGGATCCCCGTCGCGTCCCGCTCGGCCCCGGCCAGCGTCTGCGCGGCCTGCGCCGTGAGCTGCTCGGCCTTCGCCTTCGCCGCCTCCAGGGTGGCGGCCGCCTCGGCCCGCAGCGCCTCGGCCGCGGACTCGGCCTCACCGACCGTCAGCGCATTGGCCGCGCGAGTCTCCTCGGTGAGCCGCTCCGCCTCCTTCGTGGCCTCGGAGATCAGGCGGTCCGCCTGCTCGGCCGCCTCCGTGCGCAGCCGGTTCGCCTCGGAGCGGGCCTCGTCCAGCGTGCCCGCAGCCTCGGTGCGGGTCGCCTCTGCGGCGGCCTCGGCCTCGGCCGTGAGCCGCGCCGCCTCCGCCGCGGCCTCACCGACCGTGGCCTCGTTGGCCGCGCGGGTCTCCTCGGTACGGCGCTCGGCCTCGGCCGTGGCCTCCGCGACGATCCGGCCGCCCTCGGCGCGAGCGGCCTCCAGGGACTCCGCGGCCTCGCCGCGGATCCGGTTGGCGTCGTCCCGGGCATCGGCCTTCGTACGGGCCGCGTCGCGCTCGGAGGCGGCCAGCGCGTCGGTGGCCTCCGTGCGGACCCGCTGCGCGTACTCCGCCGTGTCCGTGCGCAACTGCTCGGCCTCGGCGATCGCGTCGCCGACCGTCCGCTCGGCGAGCGCCTTGGCCGCGTCCGTCTCGGTGCGCGCCTCGGTGCGGATCCGGTTGGCGTCCTCGGTGGCCCGCTCCCGCTCCGCGTACGCGTCGGCGCGGACCCGGCCGGCCAGTTCCTCGGCCTCCGTCTTCGTGCGCTCCGCGGAGTGCTCCGCAGCGTTGCGCAGCCCCGCGACCTCTTCCTCGGCCTGCTCGTGCAGCCCGGCCACGGCGTCGCGCACCTGCTGGGCGGTGGCCTCGGCCGCCGCGACCACCTCGGACGCGCGCCGCTCGGCCTCCTCGGTGAGCCAGACGGCCTCGGCCGTGGCGTCCTCGGAACGCTTGCGGGCCTGAGCGAGGAGCTCCTCGCTCTCCTCCCGGGCCTGAGCCCGCTCGCTCTCCGCGTCCGTACGTGCCGAAGTGAGGGTCTCCTCGGACTCCCGGCGGCGCCGCGCGGCCTCCTCCTGGGCGGCGGCCAGCGCCTCGGCGGCCTCCTGCGCGACCCGCTCGGCGGCGGCCTTGGCCTCCGCGCGCAGCCGGTCCGCTGTCTCCTGCGCCTCGGAGCGCAGCCGCTCCGCCTCGGCTTCGGCCTCGCCGGTCAGCCGTACCGCGGACTGCTCGGCCTCCGCGCGAACCCGGCCGGCGTCCTCGGCGGCGTCGGTGCGCAGCTGGTCGGCCTCCGCCTCCGACTGCGCCTGCAGCGTGCGGATCCGCTCCGCGGCCTCCGCGCGGAGCCGGTCGCTCTCCTCGGTGGTCTCCTTGCGGATGTTCTCGGCGGCCGCCCGGGCGTCGCGCAGCGTCTGCTCGGCGGTCGCCAGGCGTCCCTCGGCGTCGGTGTGCAGCCGGACGAGCTCCTCGTCGGCCTCCGCCCGCTTCGCCGACAGGGCCCGCTCGGTCTCTTCGCGCCGCACGGCCGCCGCGGCGTCCGCCTCGGCCCGTACCGACTCCGCCTGCTCCTCGGCCTCCGCGCGCAGCCGCTCGGCCTCGGCGCGGGTCCGTTCCAGGGTCTCCTCGGCCTGCTTGCGCAGGGTGGTGGCCCGCTCGACGGCTTCGCCGCGGACCCGCTCGCTCTCGGTGTTCGCTCCGGTGCGCACCTCGTCGGCGTCGGCCCGGGACTTGCCCAGCAGCTCTTCGGCGGTTCGGGCCGCCTCCTCGATCTGCTGGACCGCCTCGCGGCGGGCCTCGCCGCGGATCCGCTCGCCCTCGGCGACGGCCTCCGCGCGCAGCTGCTCGGCCTCGCCGCGCAGCCGGCGGGCCTCCTCCTGGAGTTCGACCGTACGGGCCCGGTACTCCTCCGTGTCGTCCTTCGCCGCGCCCTTGAGCTCATCGGCCGTGGCCGCGGCCTGGGCGCGCAGCCGCTCCGCCTCCGCCTCGGCCTCGCCACGGATCCGCTCGGCCTCCTCGGACGCCGCCCGGGTGGTGGCGCGGGCGTCCTCCGAGGCCTTGTTCAGGACCTCCTCGGCGGTGCGGGCCGCCTTCGCCAGCTGGGCCGCCGTGTCCTCGGCCGCAGCGGTACGGGCCTGCTCGCCGGCCTCCTTGCGCAGCCGCTCGGTCTGCGCGCGGGCATCTGCGAGCGCCTGCTCGGCCTCGGCCTTGAGGGTCTCGGCCTCCTTGTTGGCCTCGCCCACCAGGCGGGCCACCTGCTCCTTGGCCGTACGGGTGCGCTGCTCGTTGACGGACTCCGCCGAGGCGAGTTGCCGTGCGGCGCTCTCCTTGGCCTCCGCGAGCAGCTTCTCCGCGGCCGCGCGGGCCTCGCGCAGGGCCCCTTCGGCCTCCTGGGTGCGCTGCTCCGCGACCCGGCCCAGGTCCATCGTCTGGCGGCGGGTCTGCTCGGCCTCGGCGGAGGTGGTGGAGCGCAGCCGCTCCGCGTGCTCGGTGGCCTCCTGGGCCTGCGCGGAGGCGGCGGTCAGCAGCCGCTCGGCCTCCTTGCGGGCGCGCAGCAGCGTCGACTCGGCCTCGGCGCGGGCGGATTCGTTCTCGGAGGCGAGCCGGCGGGTGGCCTCGGAGGCGACCCGGGCGGCCTCGGCGCGCGCGGTGTTCAGGGTCTGCTCGGCCTCGACGCGGGACTCGTCCATGAGCCGGCGGGCCTGGGCTTCGGTGCGGGCGCGCAACTGCTCGGCCCAGGCCACGTTCTCGTTGACGTGGGCTTCCACCGTCTGCCGGCGCTCGCTCAGCTCCTGGTCCAGGCGCTGGCGGCGGTTGACGGCCTCGGCGTGCAGTTCGGCCTGGAGCCGCGCCTGGTGCTCGGCGTGCTCCTGGAGGATGCGCTGGGTCTGTGCCCGGACGTCGCGCAGTTCGCGCTCGGCGTCGGAACGCATCTGGTCGGCCTGGATCTGGGCATTGCGGAGCAGCTGCTCCGCCTGGTACCCCATGTCCGCGCCGTCGTAGGCGGGGCGGGACGCCAGGTTGCGGCGTACCTCGTGGAGCTTGGCGCGCAGCACCTCGACCTGGTACCCCAGGTCATCGGCGTGCTGGACGGCCTTCCCGCGTTCCTTCTTCAGCCGCTCCATCTCGGCTTCGAAGCGCGAGAGATGGTCGGCCTCGGCCTGATGGCTCTCCTGGCTTTCGTAGCCCCGCACAGCGCGGTCCCATCCGTCCCCTGGTCGCAAGCTCACTACCGAATGAGCACCGTCCGCCCGCTGAACGACGCCCCCGGGGAATGGTGTCAGATTCCGGGTCGGTCGATACAGGCCCCGACCCCGTCTCCGCACCGAACCCCGGCCGAGCCAGAGCCACTCTACCGGCCGGGGAAACGGGACATCAGTGGTCGGGGTTGCTCGTGACCAGTTCGGTGAGGACGCCGTGGCAGTCCTTGGGGTGCAGGAAGGTGATCGAGGAGCCCATCGAGCCGGTGCGGGGCTGGTCGTAGAGGACGCGGACGCCCTTGCCGCGGATGGCCTCCGAGTCGCCCTGGACGTCCTCGGTGCCGAAGGCGATGTGGTGGACGCCCTCGCCGTTCTTGGCCAGCCACTTGCCGACCGCGGAGTCCTCGCGGGTGGGCTCCAGGAGCTGGAGGTACGAGGCTCCGCCGTCGGAGGTCTCGTTGATCTTCAGCATGGCTTCGCGGACGCCCTGCTCCTCGTTGACCTCGGAGTGGAACACCTCGAAGCCGTACGTGGCACGGTAGAACTCAACCGTCTTGTCCAGGTCGAAGCAGGCGATCCCGATGTGGTCGATTCTTGTCAGCATGGACACAGTGCAGCGCTACCGGGGGCGGTTACGCAACGTGCGCGCGATCACACTGACGTGCCGGTGACGGCACGGGTACCGCTCAGTACATTCGGGTAAACCCTCGTTCACTCCTCATCTCAAGGGGCTGTGCTCCATGTCCGGAACGAACAACACCACGTCAGTGATCGTCGCCGGGGCCCGCACGCCCATGGGGCGACTGCTCGGCTCGCTGAAGTCCTTCTCGGGTGCCGACCTCGGCGGCTTCGCCATCAAGTCCGCGCTGGAACGGGCCGGGATCTCCGGCGACCAGGTCCAGTACGTGATCATGGGCCAGGTGCTCCAGGCCGGCGCGGGCCAGATCCCCGCCCGCCAGGCCGCCGTCAAGGGCGGGATCCCCATGAACGTGCCCGCGCTCACCATCAACAAGGTGTGCCTGTCGGGCCTCGACGCCATCGCCCTGGCCGACCAGCTCATCCGGGCCGGGGAGTTCGACATCGTGGTCGCGGGCGGTCAGGAGTCCATGACCAACGCCCCTCACCTGCTGCCGAAGTCCCGCGAGGGCTTCAAGTACGGCGCCATCGAGATGCTCGACGCGATGGCCTACGACGGCCTCACCGACGCCTTCGAGAACATCGCGATGGGCGAGTCCACCGAGAAGCACAACACCCGCCTCGGCATCGAGCGGGCCCCGCAGGACGCCTTCGCGGCCACCTCCCACCAGCGCGCCGCCGCCGCGCAGAAGAACGGCGTCTTCGAGGCCGAGATCACCCCGGTCGAGATCCCGCAGCGCAAGGGCGAGCCGGTGGTGTTCTCGCAGGACGAGGGCATCCGGGCCGAGACCACCGTCGAGTCCCTCGGCAAGCTGCGTCCGGCCTTCGCCAAGGACGGCACCATCACCGCGGGCACCTCCTCGCAGATCAGCGACGGTGCGGCCGCCGTGGTCGTGATGAGCAAGGCCAAGGCCGAGGAGCTGGGCCTGGAGTGGCTCGCCGAGATCGGCGCCCACGGCAACGTGGCGGGTCCGGACAACTCGCTCCAGTCGCAGCCCTCCAATGCGATCCTGCACGCCCTGAAGAAGGAGGGCCTCGGCGTCGAGGACCTCGACCTCATCGAGATCAACGAGGCCTTCGCGGCGGTCGCCGTGCAGTCGATGAAGGACCTCGGCGTGAGCCCGGAAAAGGTGAACGTCAACGGCGGCGCCATCGCCCTGGGTCACCCGATCGGCATGTCCGGCGCCCGTGTGGTGCTGCACCTGGCGCTGGAGCTCAAGCGCCGCGGCGGCGGGGTCGGTGCGGCCGCCCTGTGCGGTGGCGGCGGCCAGGGCGACGCCCTGATCGTCCGCGTCCCGTAGGGGAGGGGCGGCCGCCCGGCCGCCCGCACCCGTAGCCGTACCCGTACGAGACCCGCGGGGCCCGTGGGGCCCGTGGGACCCGCGAGAACGAAGGAGCGCAGCAAGAATGACGGCGGTGGACGTCCCCCAGCTGGTGGCCCAGGCCCGTGAGGGCAGGCCGCGAGCGGTCGCCCGGCTGATCTCGCTGGTCGAGGGGGCGTCCCCGCAGCTGCGCGAGGTGATGGCGGCGCTGGCGCCGCTCACGGGCAACGCGTACGTGGTGGGCCTCACCGGCTCCCCGGGCGTCGGCAAGTCCACGACCACCTCGGCGCTGGTCTCCGCGTACCGGCAGGCCGGCAAGCGGGTCGGCGTCCTGGCCGTCGACCCGTCCTCGCCGTTCAGTGGGGGCGCGCTGCTCGGCGACCGGGTGCGGATGTCGGACCACGCCTCCGACCCGGGGGTCTACATCCGCTCCATGGCCACCCGCGGCCACCTCGGCGGACTCGCCTGGGCCGCCCCGCAGGCGATCCGGGTGCTGGACGCGGCCGGCTGCGAGGTGATCCTGGTCGAGACCGTCGGGGTCGGGCAGTCGGAGGTGGAGATCGCGGCGCAGGCCGACACCTCGGTGGTGCTGCTGGCCCCCGGGATGGGTGACGGGATCCAGGCCGCGAAGGCGGGCATCCTGGAGATCGGCGACGTCTACGTGGTGAACAAGGCCGACCGGGACGGCGCGGACGCCACCGCCCGGGAGCTGAACCACATGCTGAGCCTGGGGGAGTCCCGGGGCAAGGGCGACTGGCGGCCGCCGATCGTGAAGACCGTCGCGGCGCGCGGTACGGGCATCGACGAGCTGGTCGAGGCGCTGGAGAAGCACCGGGCGTGGATGGACGAGCACGGGGTGCTGGCGCAGCGCCGTACGGCCCGGGCCGCGCGCGAGGTGGAAACCATTGCGATCACCGCCCTGCGGGCCCGGCTGGCCGACGTGCACGGCGACGCCCACCTGGACGCCCTGGCCGGGCGGGTGGCGGCGGGCGAGCTGGATCCGTACGCGGCCTCGGACGCACTGCTGGCGACCCTGACGGAATCGGCGGAACCGACGGAACCGGATGCGAAGCCCGAGGGCCGGTCATAGACTGGCGAACGCCCGGAATGCCCCGACGCAGGGAGGTTTCATGGCGAAGCGCGGCAACAAGAAGCGAGCCCGCAAGAAGAAGAAGGCCAACCACGGAAAGCGTCCCAACGCCTGACCGTGGTGACAGACGAATGACCACACGGAAGCCGCACCCCGTCCACGGGGTGCGGCTTCCGTACGTGGTGGCTAGTTGCCGTCGTCGTTGTCGTCGTTGTCGTTCCCGTTGTCGTTCGAGTCGGACGGGAGCACCTTGGCCGTCGCGGTGTCCACGTGCACGTTCCGGGTCTTGCCGTCGGTCGTCTTGACCTCGACGTCCCAGTAGGCGGCGCGGCCCTTGTCGTCGTCATCGTCGTCCCACTGGACCGACCAGACCTTGCCGGGGTGGGCGGCGAGGGCCGTCTTGATCGCCTGGTCGGCGGTCACCTTCGCGGCGAGCAGGTTGGCGTACTCGTCGGCCTGCTGCTCGTCGTCCTGGTCCTCCCGGGTCACGCCGCCGGTCGCGGCGTCCACCTCCAGCGCGGCGTGGGTGCCGTCCTTGCTGATCACGTCCACGTGCCAGACGGCTCCGTCGCGGTCGAGGGACTCGATGACGCCCGGGTAGGCCTTCAGGGCCGCGGCGGCCGCCGCCTCGGCAGTGATCTCGGCGCGCGCGGCCGTGGCCGCGGGCAGGGCCGTCGGCGTGGCGGCGGATGCCGTCGCCGCGGCCGCCACCGGGCCTCCCAGGGCCAGGACCACGGCCGCGGCCGCTGAAACGTACGTGTTGCGCTGCATGACTGAACCTCCTCAGGCCGACCATGTGCGCCTACGGTCGCTCGGCGTGGGCCGGCTGCGAGTGCGTTCCCCCCATTGTCCGGTGATCCGCCGGGATGGGCGCGCCGAGCGACCCGGGGCTCAGGCCTTGCCGCGGCCCGCGCGCAGGTGCTCGGCGACCGGGCCGAGCGCGGCGCGCAGCGCGGCGAGGGCGTCCGGCGGGAGCAGGTCGATGAAGTGTCGGCGGACGGACGCCACGTGGTGCGGGGCGACCTTGCGCATCGTCTCCATGCCCTCGGGCGTGAGGACGGCGTAGAGCCCGCGGCGGTCGGACTCGCAGTTCACGCGGCGGACGAGGCCCGCCGATTCCATGCGGGTGATCTGGTGGGAGAGCCGGCTCTTGGACTGCAGCGTCGACGTCGCGAGATCGCTCATCCGCATCCGGTGTTCCTCGGATTCGGAGAGGTTCACGAGGATCTCGTAGTCGTTGTTGGTGAGCCCGAACGGCTGGAGGTCCTTTTCCAGCTGGTGCGACAGCAGTCTGCTGACGTCCAGGTGGGTGCGCCAGGCGCACTGCTCGGCGTCGGTCAGCCAGGGCGTGGCCGTCTCGGTCTCGATGGTCTCCATGAAAGAACTCTACCTAAGAAGTTGAATTGCGTACAAAAATACGGCGAGGTGAGAGGTTTCCTACAGCCCGAAGCGCCTCTGGATGTCACCCAGCTGCCCCGGCATCCGCGGTACGCCGAGCTGCCCCAGCGGACCCTGTCCCTGGCCGGGAACGCCCTGAGCCTGACCCGTGGCCGCTCCGGCGCCCACGGCCCCGACCGCCTGCTCCGCCATCAGCATCTCCGAGGACTGGAGGAGAACCGTACCCGCCCCGACGAACTCGAACTGGTGCTCCTCGCCCGAGGAGCCCCCGATACCGGTCAGCGAGCGCAGGCCGCCGATCACGCCCGACATGTACCCGTGGTCGTAGTGGTGGCAGGGGGAGGGGCAGTCCGCCCACCCCACCAGCGCCTGCGGGTCCACCCGCAGCGGCGGCTCCATGAACACCACCGGGCCGCTGGAGGCGGCCACGAACTTCCCGGTTCCGATCAGGGTGAGGAAGCCCGGGACGATCGACTGCTTCAGCGCGAGCGAGGGCTGGTAGGCGAGCAGGTTGCCCGACCGGATGGTCAGGTTGCCGTTGTCCAGGTCGTACGAGTTCACGTCGAAGGCCCGGTCGGCCAGCAGCATCTTGCCCTGGCCCTCGGCCACCACCCAGTCGGCGGCGTGCAGCGGCGAGTGGAAGCTGGTGCGCAGCAGCCGGTCGAACCGGCCGTGGCCGATGCCGTTGAACTCGATGCGCCCGTAGTAGGCGATCATCTTGCCCTTCTGCAGGAACCACTGGCTCCCCTTGAGCTCCACGCAGAAGGTGTAGGCGTTGACGTTGTCGTCGGACGGCAGGGTGTACGGGTCGAAGACGGTCGGACCTCCCGGTCCACCGGTCACGGGACCAAAGTTCACAGCTTCTCCTCCGAGGCCTGTACGTACACCGCGCCCTGACCGGACAGCTCCAGCTGGAACGCCTCGCCCGAGCCGCGCCCGACCATGTCCCGCCAGCCCAGCGCCGTGGACAGCTTGTTGCGGACCTCGCCGTGGTGGGCGACGTAGGCCTGCGGGTCCACGTGGATCGGGCGGTTCGGGTGGATCGGCAGCTCGATGACCCCGCCGTGGGCCATCACCGCCACCGAGCCGTGGCCCTTGAGGGTGGTGGTGAACAGGCCCTGGCCGGTCACCTGGCCGCGCACCATGCCCATGACCCCGCCCTGCGCGCCCATGAACATCGTGCCCTGCTGCAGGGTGCCGTCGAAGGCGAGCAGCCGGTCGGCCTCCACGTAGAGCGTCTCGCCGGTGAGGCTGATGACCTGGATGTGGTGGCCGCCGTGACCGAACATCACCGTGCCGCTGCCCTCGACCTCCATCAGCGGGGTCTGCTCGTTCGCCACGCGGCGCCCGATCATGCCCATCACGCCGCCCTGGCCGCCGGTCAGGCTGGGGGTGAAGGAGACCTCGCCGCGGTAGGCGAGCATCGCGCCCCGCTGGCTGTACATCTTCTGCCCCGGTACGACCTGGGCCTCGACCATCTTCGAGTTGATCTCGCGGAACGGCATCAGACGTCGCCCCCGATGGTGTTGCGCTCGCTGGGCTGCACGTACACCAGGCCATCGCCCTCGAAGCGGATCTGGAACGCCTCGCCGGAGCCCTCGCCGATCAGCGTGCGGAAGTTCACGCCGGACTGGAAGGACTGCTGGAGGTTCCCGGTGTGCGCGATGTACGCCCCCGGGTCGACGGAGAGCGGGTACTGGGCGCTGACGCGGAGCACCACCGCCGGGCCGTCGGACATGATCGCCGCCTGCCCGCTGCCCTCGACGGTCGTGGTGAACAGGCCGTTGCCCGTCGTAGCACCGCGCAGGCCGGTGAAGGTGGTGCCGGTGCGCAGGCCGGCGTCGGTGCACAGCAGGTTGCTGGACTCGACGTACAGCTTCTCGCCGCGCAGATTGACCAGATTGATCTCACTCGCCCGGTCGGCGAAGAAGCAGGTGCCGTGACCCTGCACTTCCATCACGGTCATCTGCTCGCCGGTGAGCCGCCGGGTCACCATTCCGCGGAGGCCTTCGCCGCCGCCGGTCATCTTCTTGAAGGCCATCTGGCCGTCGTACGCGACCATGGAGCCGTTTTTCGCTTTCACGGCGTCCCCGGTCAGGTCGACGGCGAGCACCTTGCTGCCTTGGAGTCGGAACTGAGCCACGGGAAGACGTTATCCGCAGCGGGCGGCACCGAACAGGGCCCGTTGGCCGATATCCGTCCCGACCCGTCCCGGTACACCCCGTTCCGCCCGGGACCCCGGGCCCCGCGCCAAGATCGCCCGGGGCTGCTGAGACACTGGGACGGACCCCCGGCATCCACCCCGAAGGTTCCACGTGGACATCAAGACCGCTTCCGCCCTGCACCGGCTGCGCCTCATCTCCGTACCGGAGGCGCTCTCGTTCCCGGCGCTGCTGATCTTCGGCTCGGTGCTGAGCCGGATCTCGGACATCGACTACCTGATGATGCCGCTCGGCATCATCCACGGGATCCTGTTCGTCATCTACGGTGTCTTCCTGCTGGACGTCTGGTTCAAGGCGAAGTGGCCCCTGAAGAAGGTCGCCCTGTTCTTCCTGCTGGCGCTGATCCCCTTCGGCGGGCTCTACGGCGACCGGCTGCTCAAGCGCGACGAGACGGCCGGCGTGCTCGCCGCCCGCGCCCGCGAGGCGGCCCGCGCATGATGATCGCGTTCTCGGTGACCCCGCTGGGCGTCGGCGAAGAGGTCGGCGAGTACGTGGCCGACGCGGTCCGCGTCGTCCGCGCATCGGGGCTGCCGAACCACACGGACGCCATGTTCACCACCATCGAGGGGGAGTGGGACGAGGTGATGGACGTGGTCAAGCGCGCGGTGGCCGCCGTGGAGGCGCGCGCGCCCCGGGTCTCCTTCGTCCTCAAGGCCGACATCCGCCCCGGCGTCACGGACGGCATGACGTCCAAGATGGAAACGGTGGAACGCCACCTCGCCGGGGGCTGACCGTCTCCATGATCAAGCACGCCGTCCCGTACTACTCCCAGTGGGAGTCCGCCGCGCTGGTGCCCGAGTTCGTCGCGGGGGCCGACGCGGCGCGGGATCCCCTGTGGGCCGGGTCCGGCGCGGACTCCCCGGAGGAGTACGCCTTCTGGGCGCCCCGCATGTGCGGAGTGGCCTGCCTGCGGATGGTGCTGGGCCGCCTGGAGCTCCCGGTACCGCCGTCGGTGGAGCTGGTGAAGGAGCTCTGCGGGGCCGGGGCGTACGTGCGGGACGGGGACTCCGTGCAGGGGCTGATCTACCAGCCGTTCGCCGAGTACGTGAACGCCCGCTGGGGCCTGGACGCCCGCTCGGTGCCCGTACTGGACCACCAGGCCGTCCGGGACGCGCTCGCCGGGGGCGGGCTGGCGATGCTGTCGGTGCATTGGTCGATCCGCACCCAGGCCTCCGCGGTGGAGGCCAGGGGCGGTCACCTGGTGCTCGCCGTCGGGGCCACCGACGATGCCGTCCTGCTGCACAATCCCTCCGGCTTCCCGGACGGCTCCCAGCAGTACGCGCCCGTCGCCTGGTCCGACCTGGACCGCTTCTACGCCGGACGCGGCATCCTGCTCGGCGGCCGGGCCGGCTGACGGGCGCGGACGGCGGCGCACACCGGGGCGGGAACCGTGCGGTGACCCGTTCGGCCCTGGCCGTGAGGGCACGGAACGGAACCGCCCGGTCGGGTGCGTCCAGTTCGACAGGTCGAGGTATCTCCCCTTTCGTTGGGAGACGTACCTCGGTTTCGAGCGCTGGAGGAAACCGTGCGGCACGAAGCCTTCGACTACGAGACCCACAGCCGGCTGGCCGGCCGCTGTGAGGAACCGGATCCCGCCGTCGCCTACCGCGTGAGGTACCGCTCCCTGCTCGCGCGCGAAGACCTCCGGACCCGAATACGCGCCGTCGCGCTCATGACGCTCGCCCCCGTCGCAGCCGTCGGGCTGCTGCTCTACCTCGTCTGGCCCACGCACCGGACGGTCCGGGAGGGCGGCGAGGGCTGGCTCGTCCGGCTCGACGCCGTGATGCTCGGATCCGTCGCCCTGATCATGCTCTTCATGGTGGTCAACGTGGTCTCGATCGCCCACGCCACGATGGTCGCCCGGGACCCCGTCCCGGTCCCCGCCGAGCCCGGCACCCGCGTCGCCTTCCTCACCACCTACGTCCCCGGCAAGGAACCGCTCTCCATGGCGGCCGCCACCCTGCGCGGGGCCGTGGCCGTCCGGCACGACGGGCCCCTCGACGTCTGGCTCCTCGACGAGGGCGACGACCCCGGGGCCCGGGAGCTGTGCACCGCGCTCGGCGTGCACCACTTCACCCGCAAGGGCGTCGCCGACTGGAACGCGGCCGAAGGGGCCCACCGGGCGAGGACCAAGCACGGCAACTACAACTCCTGGCTGGCCCGGCACGGCGGGGACTACGACTACTTCGCCTCCGTGGACACCGACCACGTGCCGCTCCCGCAGTACCTGGAGCGGATGCTCGGCTTCTTCCGCGACCCCGACATCGCCTTCGTCGTCGGCCCGCAGGTCTACGGCAACTACACCGCCTCGGTCACCAAGGCCGCCGAGTCGCAGCAGTACCTCTTCCACGCGCTGATCCAGCGCGCGGGAAACCGCTACGGCGCCCCCATGTTCGTCGGCACCAACAACGCCGTCCGGATCAGCGCGCTGCGCCAGGTCGGCGGCCTCTACGACTCGATCACCGAGGACATGGCCACCGGCTTCGAGCTGCACCGGAGCAGGAATCCCGGCACCGGGCGGTTCTGGCGGTCCGTGTACACCCCCGACGTGCTCGCCGTGGGGGAGGGGCCGAGCACGTGGACCGACTTCTTCACGCAGCAGCTGCGCTGGTCGAGAGGGACGTACGAGACCCTCCTGCGGCAGTACTGGCGCGGCTGCTTCCGGATGCCCCCGGGACGCTGGCTCAACTACACCCTGATGCTCGTCTACTACCCGATGACCGCCGTCAACTGGCTCCTCGGCGTCCTCAGCTGCGTGCTGTTCCTGTGGTTCGGGGCCTCCGGCACCCAGGTCTCCTCCGAGGTCTGGCTGATGCTCTACACCGACGCCGCGGCCCTCCAGGTCGGCCTGTACCTGTGGAACCGCCGCCACAACGTCTCGCCCCACGAGCCGGAGGGCTCCGGCGGGCTCGCCGGCATGGCGATGTCGGCCGTCTGCGCGCCGGTCTACCTGAGGTCGCTCGGTTCGGCGGTGCTGCGCACCCGGGGCCGTTTCGTCGTCACCCCCAAGGGCGGCGTCGCCAGCCCCGACCGGCTCGCGACCTTCCGCATCCACCTCTTCTGGGCCGCCGTCCTCCTCGTCTCCCTCGCGGCCTCCGTGCGCTACGAGCACACCCACGCGGCCATGCGCATCTGGGCGGTCCTCGCGCTGGCCGTCACCCTCGCCCCGCCGGCCGTATGGGCCCTGACGGAGCTGCGCGCCCGGACGGCCCGGGCCGCGCCCGGCGGGGGCCCCGAACCGGGCGAGGAGCCGGAGCAGGCGTTCGCGACGACGGGGGGAGGGAACTGAGCCATGTCGTACCGGCCTTCGCAGCAGTTCAAGAAGACGGCCCTGGGTGCCGGAGCCGTCGCCGTGCTGCTCGCGCTCAACGCGCCCGCCGCGCTCTCCTTCGCCGGGGACCGCTACCACTCGTACAAGATCGGGCAGTCCAGCTACCGCGTCCAGTACGGCTCCTGGGGGCTGATCGGGCTCCCCGAGGAGTACCGGATCAACGCCATGCACGCGGCTCTGCTGCGCACCGGCAAGGTGCTGCTGATCGCGGGCTCCGGCAACGACCAGCGCAACTTCGACAAGGGAACCTTCTCCACCGTCCTGTGGGACCCGAAGGACGACAGCTTCAAGAAGATCCCGACCCCGGAGGACTTCTTCTGCTCGGGCCACAGCCAACTCCCCGACGGACAGCTCCTGGTGGCCGGCGGGACCGCGCGCTACGAGGTGCTCGGCGGGAAGGTCACCCGGGCCGGCGGCGGCATGCGGGTCAAGAACGAGAGCCCCGACAAGGCGGTCAGACTGGCGAAGGGCACCGTCTTCCGGTCCCCCTCCGGAGTCGAGTACGTGTCGAAGTTCGCCGTCACCGTCCCCAAGGCCACCCGGCGGTTCGAGGTCGCCTACGGGCGCGGCGGGCAGATGATGCCGTGGAAGACCAAGGTGGTCGCCGCGGAGGCGCGCGTCTTCGTGGAAGCGGTCCGGGAGGGCGCCGCGGGGCTGACGACCCAGGCCGCCCAGTACACGGTGACCGGGCTCACCGGCAAGGACGCCGCCAACGTCTACGGGCTCGCGGAGCGGCTCAGCGCCGGCAAGCAGGACTTCCAGGGCATCAAGTCCGCCTACGAGTTCGACCCCCTGGCGGAGAAGTACGTACCGGTCGACCCGATGAAGGACGCCCGCTGGTACCCGACCCTGGTGGGCCTCCAGGACGGGCGGGTCCTCGCGGTGTCCGGGCTCAACGACGTGGGCGACGTCGTACCAGGCGACAACGAGTACTACGACCCGAAGACCAAGAAGTGGTCCAAGGGGCCCTTCCGCTACTTCCCTACCTACCCCGCCCTCTTCCTCACCCAGGGCGGCAAACTGCTCTACACCGGCTCCAACGCGGGCTACGGACCCAAGGGCAAGGGACGCGAGCCGGGCGTGTGGGACCTGGCGACGAACCAGTACCGGAAGGTCGGCGGACTGGCCGACGCCGACCAGCTGGAGACCTCCTCGTCCGTACTGCTCCCCCCGGCCCAGGACCAGAAGGTGATGGTGCTCGGCGGCGGCGGAGTCGGCGAGTCCCGGCTGTCCACGGACCGGACGGCGGTCGTGGACCTCAAGGCGGAGGTGCCGGTCTTCCGGTCGACGGCCCGGCTGCCGCAGCGGGTGCGCTACCTCAGCAGCGTGCTGCTGCCCGACGACTCCGTCTTCACCACGGGCGGCTCCGCCGACTACCGGGGCCGGGGCGCCAGCGACATCCGCAAGGCGCAGTTCTACTACCCGCGCACCGACACCTTCGTGGCCGCCGCGGCCCCGACGGTCGGGCGCAACTACCACTCCGAGGCACTGCTGCTGCCCGACGGGCGGGTGGCGACCTTCGGCTCCGACCCGCTCTTCGCGGACAAGGACAACACCAGGCTGGGCAGGTTCGAACACCGGCTGGAGGTGTACAGCCCGCCGTACCTGCACCGGGACCCGGCGCTGCGGCCGGTCCTGGGGGAGGGGCCCGAGGAGGTCGGGCTGGGCGGCAGCGCCACCTTCCGGGCACCGAAGGCGGAGCGGATCCAGCGGGCCCGGCTGATGCGGCCGAGCGCGGTCACGCACACCACCGACGTGGAGCAGCGCTCGATCGAGCTCGGGCTGGAGAAGACGGCCGACACGGTGACGGTCGCCGTGCCGGCGGACCCGACGCTGGTGCCGCCCGGCTGGTACATGCTGTTCGTGACGGACGCGGACGGGACCCCGTCGGTGGCGAAGTGGGTCCGGGTGCGGCCGGCTCCGGCGCCGGCGCCGCCGGAGTCCCCGCCGTCACCGGCGTCGCGGGACGGCTGGCTGAGCTAGGGCCTGCCGTATCGGCGGCCCGGCGGCTAGGCCGTCTCTATCGGATGTTGCCCGGCCTAGTCCGTTGCGCGGCGGGCCAGGCCCAGGGCGTAGTCCGGCCACCACTTCCCGGCCGGGGGGCCGCCGCGGCAGGTGCCGTCCGATTCGCCCGGCCGCTTGACCCAGAGGTACGCGTCCACGAGCGGGTCGCCCGTCCCGTCGGTCGGCGGTGTGCCCAGCGCCCGGCCCGGCGGGTTGCACCAGGCCTGGCTGCGGTCGCCCTGGAGCGGGCCGTCGCCGTTGCGGCTGGTGTCGATGACGAAGTGCTTGCCCTTGGTGGCCTTGGAGAGGGCGGCGCCGTACTCCCGGCCGGCCGCGCTGGGCTGGAAGTTGGAGACGTTGAGGGAGAAGCCGTCGGCGCGGTCGAGTCCCGCCTTGTAGAGGGGATCGACCAGCTTCTTCGGGTCCGGGATCCACGCCGGGTTGCCGGCGTCCAGGTAGACCTTGGTGTTCTTGTTGCGCTTGAGCCGGTCGACGGCCTCGGAGAGCAGCCGCAGCCGTTCGTCGCGGTGGTCGGCCTGGGTGCAGCCGTCCACGAGGTGCGGGACCGCGTCCGGCTCCAGGACGACCAGGGCCTTGGCGTCGGCGATGTTGTCGGCGAAGGCGCCGATCCAGCTCCGGTAGGCGGTGGCGTCCCGGGCGCCGCCCGCCGAGTGCTGCCCGCAGTCCCGGTACGGGATGTTGTACGCGACGAGGACCAGCGTGCGGCCGGCCGCGCGGGCGCTCGCCCCGGCCCGGCGGATCTCCGGGCCGGGGTCGCCGGCCGGGCCCCACAGGGCCATCGGCCGGTCGGCGATGCGGCGCAGCACCTGGGCGTCGCTGTTGCGGCCCTGCGCCTCCCAGGCGGTGACCTGGCGGGCGGCGTCGCTCTGCGGGTCCACCCAGAACGGGGACTCGTCGACGAGGCCGACCCCTGCCGGGTGGTGGGGCGGTGCGGATTCCGGCTGCGCCGTGGGAGTGGGGGTGCAGGCGGCTGCCGCCGTGAGGGCGAGGGCTGCGGTGAGGAGGGTGGCGGGGCGGCTGCGGGGGCGGCGGGCTGGCATCCGGCTTCCTCGGGGCGAAGGGGCGGGCGGCTGCGGGCCGGGTCATCGTGACATGACGGGCAGTCGGGGCGGGGCGCGACACTGCCGAGTGCGGCCGGGTGGGGGGAGGGTGCGGCGCTGCGGCGGTGCCGTCCCCCACCCGCCCTTCCTCCGTTCCCCGGGCTGCGCCCGGACCCCCGCGCCTCAAACGACGGCGGGGCCGGGATCGGTCCCGGCGGGGCCGGGATCGGCGCCGGTCAGGGCGATGGCCAGGGGGGTGCGTTCGTAGAGGATTTGGTGGCCGTGGCGGGAGGGGATGAGGAGGCCGGCTTGTTGGAGGGTCTTCAGGTGGGCGGAGACCGTCGAGGGGGCCAGGGACAGGCGGTGGGCCAGGGCGGTGGTCGAGGCCGGCTCGGTCAGTTCGCACAGGACGTCGGCGCGGGCGCGGCCCAGGAGGCGGGCCAGGGCCCGGGGGGCCGGGCCCGCGGGAGCGGTCCACAGGGCGCCGATGCCCCGGGCCGGGTACACCAGGGTGGGCTGCCAGGGCGGGTCGTAGCCGCCCACCACCTCCGGCCAGACGAAGGCGCTCGGCATGAGGAGGAGCCCCTGGCCGTCGAGGGAGCGGTCGTGATGGCCGCGGCGGGCGATGCTGAGGGTGTTCCCCGACCAGCTCAGATCCGGGTGGAGGCCGTCGAAGAGGGCCTCCAGCCCGCCCGCGGCCAGCCGCCGGGAGTGGAACAGGATGTCCGCCTCCAGCAGTGCGCGCAGCCGGGGCCAGTGCGGGGCGACCAACGCCCGCCAGGCCTGCTCGTAGAGGTCGGCCAGCTCCCGGACCGCCCGCTCCGGGTCCGCCAGCATCCGTTGCCCGGCCGCGCTCTCCAGTGCGCCGGGGGTGCAGACCAGGGAGCGCCGCAGGTCCTCCCGCGCCTCCTGCGGATCGGCGGCCCGGACCCGCGCGAGCTCCTCCTCGAAGGTGACCGACGGGCCCGTCGGCGGCGGGCTGAGAAAGTCCGGATTGTGTCCCGTGCGCGGCATCAGCAGCCACAGCGGCCGCAGGTCCAGCCCGGCGGCCGCCGTGCGGATCCCGCGGAGCCAGGGCAGGTGGTAGGCGTGGCGGCGCTGGTCCAGCAGGACCCGTACGGCCTCCTGGGTCTCCCAGCGGGGCGAGATCGAGAACCGGCACCGCAGGAGGTCGGCGGGGCCGAAGCGGAAGTGGAACGGCACGGGCCCCTCCGGGGGTGGGGCGGGTCGGGCCCGCCGGGCCGGCCGGGTGGGCCGGGCTGGCCGGGCGGACCGGGCGGGCTGGCCGGGCGGACCGGGCTGGTCGGATGGGCCGGTCGGGCGGGTCACGGGCGGACGGGGCTGGTCGGACGGGCTGGTCGGTCGGGACGAGCTAGCCGGTCGGACCGGTCGGACCGGTCGAGTCGGGCGGGACGGGCGTGCTAGCCGGTCGGGGGGTCGGGCGGGAGGAGCGTGCCGGTCAGGCGGGGTGCCGGGCCCGGCTGCCGGGCTGCCGGGCCGGGCTGCGCCGCCGCCCGGGCCCGAGGCCGTGATTCGGGTGGGGACGAATCTCTGTCGGCCCAGCTTAGGCGCCGCCAAAGTGCACCGTATGACCACCGCAGACCCGTCCGCGTCCTCGGCAACCACCGCTTCGGGCAAGCCGGGCCAGGCCCAAGCCCAGTCCGCCGCCACCGCTTCCGGGCAGGCTGCTTCGCCCGGAGACGGGTCCGTCCGGGGGCCGGGCGCGGACGGCGAGGCTCAGTCCGCCGCCACCGCCCCCGGCGCGGGCGCGGGCGCGGCGGGCCGAGCTCAGTCCGCCGCCGACCCTGGCGCGGGCGCGGCGGGCCAAGCCCAAGCCCCGGCCGCCGCCACCGCTTCCGGGCAGATTGCTTCGCCCGGGGACGGGCCCGTCCGGGGGCCGGGGGCGGACGGCCGGGCTCGGTCCGCCATCGCCCCTGGCGCGGGCGCGGCGGGCCGGGCTCAGTCCGCCACCGCCACCGCCACCGCCACCGCCACCGCCACCGCCCCCGGCGCGGGCACGCCGGGCCAAGCCCAAGCCCCGGCCGCCGCCACCGCTTCCGGGCAGGCTGCTTCGCCCGGGGACGGGTCCGCCCCGGGGCCGGGCGTGGACGGCCGGGCCCAGTCCGCCGCCACCGCCCCCGGTGCTGGCGCGGCGGGCCGGGCCCAGTCCGCCGCCACCGCCCCCGGCACGGGTGGGGCGTCCGTTCCGGGCTCCGTGCCGGGGCCCGTCGGGTACCGGGCCGTCTTCCGGGTCGGGGAGTTCCGGCCGGTCTTCGCCGCGCACCTGTTGTCCGTGCTCGGCGTCGTCATCGCCGAGATCTCCCTCACCGTCCTCGTCTACCGCGCCACCGGCTCCCCCCTGATGAGCGCGCTCACCTTCGCCCTCGGCTTCCTCCCCTACGCCCTCGGCGGCACCCTCCTCGCGCCGCTGGCCGACCGGCTCCCCGCCCGCCGCGTGCTCGTCGGCTGCGACCTCGTCTGCGCGGCCTGCGCGGCGGCCATGGCCGCGCCCGGCACCCCGGTCGCGCTGCTCCTCGTACTGCGCTGCGCGATGGCCTTCGTCGCGCCGCTGTTCCAGGGCACCCGTAGCGCCTCCCTCGCCGACGTGCTCGGCGCCGGCGACGCGTACGTCCTGGGCCGCTCGCTGCTGCGCATGGTGGCGCAGAGCGCCCAGCTCATCGGCTTCGGGCTCGGCGGCCTGCTGCTCACCGTGCTGGCCCCGCGCGGGGCCATCCTCCTCACGGCCGCCGGTTTCCTCGGCTCCGCGGCCCTGCTGCGCCTGGGCACCCGGGCCCGGCCCGCCCGGAGTGCGGGCGCCGGCCCGCGGGTCTCCCCGATCGCCGGACTGCGCGCCGTCCTGGGCCACCGCCGGCTGCGGGCCCTCACCCTGCTGTCCTGGCTGCCGCCGCTCTTCGTGGTCGTGCCCGAGGCACTGCTGACCCCGTACGCCACCGGCCTCGGCGCCTCCACCGCGGGGCTCGGGCTGCTGATGTGCGCGATGCCCGTCGGCGCCATCGCCGGGGAGGTGTGGGCGGGTTCCGCGCTCACCGCCCGAACGCGTTCGCGGATCACGGCCCCGCTCGCGGCCGTCTCGCTGCTGCCGCTGCTCGCGTACGCCGTCCGGCCCGGCCTGCCGCTCCTGTTGGGCACGCTCGTCCTGGCCGGGCTGGCCCACGCCTACACCCTCGGGCTCGACCAGTGGTACGTCGAGGCCGTACCCGAGGAGCTGCGCGGCCGGGCGATGACCCTGCTCAGCACCGGGCTGATGACCCTTCAGGGCGTCGGAATGGCGCTCGCCGGAGTCGCGGCGGAGTTCCTGCCCGTCCACGTGGTGGTCGCGTCGGCCGCGGTGCTCGGTACCGGGGTCGTCCTGTTGCTGCTCGCCGAGGTGCGCAGGACGGACGGGCAGAGGCATGGCGGGCCGAGGCGTGAGACGGTTCCCGCCGCCAAATGACCGCCCGGTAGGGTCTGGTGCGTGCCGAAACCGCTCAGCCTTCCCTTCGACCCCATCGCCCGCGCCGACGAACTCTGGCAGCAACGCTGGGGCCCGGTGCCCTCGATGGCCGCGATCACCTCGATCATGAGGGCGCACCAGATCCTGCTCGGCGAGGTCGACGCGGTCGTCAAGCCGTACGGCCTGACCTTCGCGCGCTACGAGGCGCTCGTGCTGCTGACCTTCTCCAAGGCCGGGGAACTGCCGATGTCGAAGATCGGCGAGCGGCTGATGGTGCATCCGACGTCGGTGACGAACACCGTGGACCGACTGGTGAAGTCCGGGCTCGTCGCCCGGCGCCCGAACCCCAACGACGGGCGCGGCACGCTCGCGTCGATCACGGACAAGGGCCGCGAGGTGGTCGAGGCGGCCACGAAGGCGCTGATGGAGATCGACTTCGGGCTGGGTGCCTACGACGCCGAGGAGTGCGGGGAGATCTTCGCGCTCCTGCGCCCGCTCCGGGTGGCCGCGGCCGACTTCGAGGAGAACTGACCGCCGCCTGATGCGGGCCGGGATCGTCTCCGACGGCGCCCTCTCCGACGTCGGCGTACGCTCGGCAGGGGTGCCCGGACTGGACCGCGGAGGGCCGATGACCGCGCTCGGTGACCTGATCGAGATCGACGACCGGACCGTACTGGTCCTCGGGCAGGGGCTGGACCTCGCCCACGGCCAGCCGGACGTCGCCAATGCCCTCGTGCACCGGGCCGGCGACACCCTCGTGGTCGTCGACACCGGTGTCACCACGGCCTTCCGCACGGCACTGCTGGAGGCGACCGGCCGCGTCGGCCCCTGGTCCCGGGCCCTGGTGCTGACCACGCACGGCCACCTCGACCACGTCGGCAACAACGACCTGGCCGACGGCCTGGGCGTACCGGCCGAGCACTGGGTCCCCGCCCCCGACCTGCCGCAGATGCGGGACCCGGCCGAGTACTGGGCCCGGGCCTTCGAGCGGGCCGCGGGGGCCGCGGCGCTGCCCGACCCGGGGCGGACCGCGGCCGGGCTGGTCGCGCTCTTCCGGCCGATGCGGCCCTTGGGCGCGAAGACCCGGACCTACGAGGAACGGCCGCTGGAGCGGATCCGGATCGGCCCGCTGCGGTTCACCGGCTGGACCTTCGCCGACGGCGCGGTCCGGGTGCTGCGCAGCCAGGGCCACTGCGCCGGGCACGTGATCGTGCACCTCCGGGACGCCGGCGTCCTGCACCTGTCCGACGAGGGCAACGGGCCCTGCGGTGCGATGGCCGACGCCGACCAGCTCAAGATCCAGACCGTCCTGGCCTCCGCGGCCCTCCTCTTCGAGCGGGGGGAGGCGGAGCTGCTCACCGACGGGCACACCTTCGCCGTGCGCCGCCGTGCCGAAGCGGCGTCCTACCTGGAAGGCCTGCTGGAGCAGGCCACCGCGCTGCAGGGGGTGGCGCTGGGGCTGACCGGGGAGGGCGCGCGGGTCCGGCCGGACGCGTTCGCGGGGGCCGTCGCGGAGCTGGGCATCGGCGGGGCCAACCCGAACGCGCTGTTCACCGCCATGGTGGCGGTCAACCTGCTCCACGAGCTCGGTCTGCGGCCGGACTCGGGCGCCTTCGACGCGCCCTGGTCGCGGCCACCGCTCCGCAACCCGGAGCCGGCCCCGCCGACCGGCTCCGGATGACCCGGGCGGGCAGGGCGCCAACCCGGCCCCCGTCAAGATCGTGCAAACCGGACGGCTAGGCTCGACGGCATGAAACGAAGCGTGCTGACCCGCTACCGCGTCATGGCCTACGTGACCGCGGTCATGCTCCTCATCCTCTGTGCCTGCATGGTGGCGAAGTACGGCTTCGACACCGGCGCCGACCTGACCTTCGCGGTCTCGCAGGCGCACGGTGTGTTGTTCATGATCTACCTGGTGTTCGCCTTCGACCTGGGCTCCAAGGCCAAGTGGCCGTTCGGCAAGCTCCTCTGGGTCCTGGTCTCCGGCACCATCCCGCTCGCCGCGTTCTTCGTCGAGCGCAAGATCCGCGCCGAGGTCGAGCCCCTCGTCGTCGGCGATCCGGCCGGTGCCCGCGCCTGACCTCAGGTGATCCGCTCGCGGTGATCCATCCACCCCCGGGGCGACTCCCCGGGGGTTGGCCATCGACATTTACTAGGACGTCCTAGTAAATTCATCGGTATGGACGCTGACGCCATTGAGGAAGGCCGCCGTCGCTGGCAGGCCCGGTACGACAAGGCCCGCACGCGCGAGGCCGATTTCACCACGCTCTCCGGCGACCCCGTCGACCCCGTCTACGGACCCCGGCCCGGCGACTCGTACGAGGGCTTCGAGCGCATCGGCTGGCCCGGGGAGTACCCGTACACCCGCGGCCTGCACGCCACCGGCTACCGGGGGCGGACCTGGACCATCCGGCAGTTCGCCGGGTTCGGCAACGCCGAGCAGACCAACGAGCGCTACAAGATGATCCTGGCCGCCGGCGGCGGCGGGCTCTCCGTCGCCTTCGACATGCCCACCCTGATGGGACGCGATTCCGACGACCCCCGCGCGCTCGGCGAGGTCGGCCACTGCGGGGTCGCCATCGACTCCGCCGCCGACATGGAGATCCTGTTCAAGGACATCCCGCTCGGCGACGTGACCACCTCCATGACGATCAGCGGCCCCGCCGTTCCGGCCTTCTGCATGTACCTGGTGGCCGCCGAACGCCAGGGCGTCGATCCGGCCGTCCTCAACGGGACGCTCCAGACCGACATCTTCAAGGAGTACATCGCCCAGAAGGAGTGGCTCTTCGAACCCGAGCCGCACCTGCGCCTCATCGGCGACCTCATGGAGTACTGCGCGAACGGCATCCCCGCCTACAAGCCGCTCTCCGTCTCCGGCTACCACATCCGCGAGGCCGGGGCCACGGCCGCGCAGGAGCTCGCGTACACCCTCGCCGACGGGTTCGGGTACGTGGAGCTCGGCCTCTCGCGCGGGCTGGACGTGGACCACTTCGCGTCCGGGCTCTCCTTCTTCTTCGACGCGCACCTCGACTTCTTCGAGGAGATCGCCAAGTTCCGCGCCGCCCGCCGCATCTGGGCCCGCTGGATGAAGGAGGTGTACGGGGCGAAGTCCGAGAAGACCATGTGGCTGCGCTTCCACACCCAGACGGCCGGGGTCTCCCTCACCGCCCAGCAGCCCTACAACAACGTCGTGCGCACCGCCGTGGAGGCCCTCGCGGCCGTCCTGGGCGGCACGAACTCCCTTCACACCAACGCCCTCGACGAGACCCTCGCGCTGCCGAGCGAGCAGGCCGCCGAGATCGCCCTGCGCACGCAGCAGGTGCTGATGGAGGAGACCGGCGTGGCCAACGTGGCCGACCCACTGGGCGGCTCCTGGTTCGTCGAGCAGCTCACCGACCGCATCGAGGCCGACGCCGAGAAGATCTTCGAGCAGATCAAGGAGCGCGGGCTGCGCGCCCACCCGAACGGGCAGCACCCGATCGGCCCGATCACCTCGGGCATCCTGCGGGGCATCGAGGACGGCTGGTTCACCGGGGAGATCGCCGAGTCGGCCTTCCAGTACCAGCGCTCGGTGGAGAAGGGCGACAAGCGGGTCGTGGGCGTCAACGTCCACCACGGCTCGGTCACCGGGGACCTGGAGATCCTGCGGGTCAGCCACGAGGTGGAGAAGGTGCAGGTCCGCGAGCTCGCCGAGCGCAAGGCCGGCCGGGACGACGCGAAGGTGACCGCGGCGCTGGACGCCATGCTGGCCGCCGCCCGCGACGGGTCGAACATGATCCCGGCGATGCTCGACGCGGTGCGCGCCGAGGCCACGATGGGCGAGATCTGCAACCTGCTGCGGGACGAGTGGGGCACGTACACGGAGCCGCCGGGCTTCTGACGCCCCGTCGCGCGCGACGCCTAAGGTGGCGGCCATGACAGGCCGCCACCTTCCCGTCCCCGTGTACGGGGTGACTGCCCGCGTGCTCATGCAGACCAACTGCGGGCCGTACGCGTACATCGCCGCCGATTTCGAGCCGCCCGGCCGGAGCGGTCTGACGGAGGTCCTGAACGCCGTGCCGGCGGACCGTCGGCTGCCCGAGGTGTTCGCCTCCTGCGTGCGGGCGGGCATCGTGCGCGGCCTCGACGGGGTGGCGGCGTCGGTGCTGCTCACCGACGCCCACGTCCACGAGGTGGACTCCTCGGAGTACGGCTACCGGCTCGCCGGGCTCGAAGCGGGCCGGGCGGCACTGGTGGCCTCCGGGCTGCTGCCGCCCGAGGAGGCCGACAGCCTGCGCTGGGCCGACTGGCCGGGGCGCCCGAGGCCCTGGCCGGGCCACAATCCGCGCTCGGAGGCGCTGATCGCTTCGGCGCCGGCCTGGTGCGAGGACTTCCTGCCCCTGTCGGACGGCGGCCGGCCCGCCGTGGTCACACCGCCGGTGCGGGGCCGGAAGGGCCGGCGGCGGAACCCTGGAGGCCGTACATGAGCAGGGCCGTGAAGGTGGCCACCCACAGCTCGTCCACCGGTTCGGAGCTCACCAGCGCCCGGTGGACCACCGTGCCGGCGATCACGTCGAAGATCAGGTCCGTGGTGTGGGAGGCGAGGGACTCGTCCTCCTCGTAGGGGAGTTCGCCCCGGGCCTGCGCCCGTTCGCGCCCCAGTACGACGAGACGTTTCTGCCGGTCCACGATCGCCGACCGGATCCGGTCCCTCAGGGCCTCGTCCCGGGTGGACTCGGCGACGACCGCCATCAGGGCGGTACGGGCTTCCGGGCGCCGCAGCAGCGCCGCGAACTGGAGCACCACGTACTCGATGTCGGCTTCGAGCGATCCCCGGTCGGGCAGTTCGAGGGAGTCGAAGAGCTCCGCGACGGCGTCCACGACCAGTTCGCTCTTGCCCGCCCAGCGCCGGTAGAGGGTGGTCTTCGCGACCCCGGCCCGCGCCGAGACGTCCCCCATCGTCAGCTTCGACCAGCCCAGCTCCACCAGCGCGTCCCGGGTCGCGGCGAGGATCGCGGCGTCCGCCGCGGCGCTGCGCGGGCGGCCGGTGCGGCCGGGCGGGCAGGAGGTGTCCGAGCTGGGGTTGCGCATGGCCGAGACCATACCCGCCGGTAGCAGGGCCGATCGGCCCCTCGGGCCTGTGGTTCAGATCACGACCCGCGGACGGGCGGAGGGAGTTACGCTACGACTCGTAGCGTAAGAGCGACAACCACGCGAAGAGCTACCGGCGCCAGGTGGGGACCCGGCGCCACAGCACGACAGGTACGGCACAACAGATACAGCAGGACAGATACAGCACGGCAGGTACGGCACGGCAGGTACCGCGATCGGTTCGTTTCGGCCGATCTTTTTCGTCGGCGCGCGCACTCGGGGGAGGATGTACGCATGCAGCCCAGAAACATGTCCATGAGCGGCGTCGTCGACCTCGCCGCGGTGAAGGCGGCCGGTGAGGCCAAGGCCAAGGCCGAGCAGGCCCGCGCCGAGGCGGCCCGGAAGGCCGCTCAGGGCGGTGCGCCCGCGCCCGCCGGGGCCGTTCCGCCGTCCGCGCTCGTCTTCGACACCGACGAGACCCGCTTCGAGAGCCATGTCGTCCCGCTCTCGGGCGAGGTTCCGGTCATCCTCGACTTCCGCGCCGAGGGCTTCGAGCAGGGGCGGGAGCTGAGCCTGCTGCTGGAGCGGCTCACCCTCGAGGCGAACGGCCGGCTGGCGCTGGCCGCGCTCGATGTCGCCGCCAACCAGAACCTGATCCGCGAGTTCCGCATCCAGGCCCTCCCGGCCGTTTTTGCCGTGGTCGCCGGCCAGGCGATGCCGCTGTTCCAGGACTTCGTGTCCGAGGGCGAGGTCCGCGGGGTCCTGGCCCAGCTGGTCCAGATCGCCGAGGAGCGCTTCGGGGTCATCGGCGTCGAGGTGGACCCCGGCGCCGAGGGCGCCGCCGCCCCGGGTCCGGGCGCGGTGGAGGTCGAGGAGCCGGCCGGTCCTTACGACGCGCTGCTCGACGAGGCGATCGAGGCGCTGGACGCCGACGACCTCGACGGGGCGGTGCGCGCCTACAAGAACGTACTGGCGGCCGATCCGTCCAACACCGACGCCAAGCTGGGCCTCGCCCAGACCGAGCTGTTCGTCCGGGTCAAGGAGATGAACCCGCAGGCGGTGCGTGCCGCGGCGGCCGAGAACCCGAAGGACCCGGCGGCGCAGATCGCCGCGGCCGACCTGGATCTGGCCGGGGGTCACGTGGCGGACGCCTTCGGGCGGCTGGTGGACACCGTGAAGGTGACGTTCGGTGACGACCGGGACGCGGTGCGCGTCCGGCTCCTGGAGATGTTCGAAGTGGTCGGTCCGGACAACCCGCTCGTCACCTCGGCGCGTACGGCGCTCGCGCGGGTGCTCTTCTAGCACCGACACAGGACCGACACAGCACCGGCACACCACCGGTGATTTGTTGACACGGAGATAAACAGCGGCCGCGCTTTGCCAAAACTTGGTAATCGCGGCCGCTGTTACTCGCAGTAAATCGAACCCCGTGAACTGTCCGGTGTGTTCACTCTTCCCCCGGTCTGTCGTGGCCCTTGGTGACACCCTGTGTTGCTGCCCGACGGGGTGGGTACTCCCTCAGGTTATCTGGCCGTTACCCGCCAGTAACGAACCCCCTTGTGCCCCGGCCGTGAATGGACCACGATCGGCGACGCTCGGTCCTTCCCGCAGAGCCGCTCATCCCGGAGCCGCGGTGGAGGGTCCCCACCGGGCCGGCCGGTGGCAGTGGCACCGGTCGTGGGACAGGGGGGTCTCCGTCACACGACGGGGCCTGTCCCCCCAGGTTGCGCGAACGCGTGGCCAAGTGGTTGTCGCTCGGGGGTGAACGCCGGTGTACGGACGCGGCATTGCCGCGGCTCGGCCGCTCGCGCTCCTTCCCGAGGACGTAGCACTTCTCCCATCCCAGGACGGGCACCGCCCGGACCGGAGATGTACGTCCGAGAAGGAGGAACGAACATGATTTCCCAGATTCGTGGCGGGACCAGATGGAAGCGCTTCGCGCTCGTCATGGTGCCGAGCATCGCTGCCACGGCGGCGGTCGGTGTGGGTCTGGCGCAGGGTGCCCTCGCGGCGTCCTTCAGCGTCTCGGGCCAGGACTTCAAGGTTTCGGCCGACAAGCTCGACGGTCAGAACCTGATCCAGTACGGCGGCGTCGCCGAGGGTCACAACCTCGACGGCACGGCGGCGCACCACCCGGTCACCATCTCCGGGTTCAGCCACGCCGAGATCACCAACATGTGCCAGTCGCTGGTCACCCCGACGCCGCTCGGCAACATCACGCTGAAGCTGCAGACGGGTACCAAGCCGGGCAAGCCCGCGGTGGCCGACAACATCTACCTGGATGTTGCCGAGCTGGACACCGACGCCGAGTTCACCAACCTGGACATCGGTGTCGCGGTCGGCGATGCGTCTCACAAGACGAAGCCGCAGGCGGGCACGGTCGCCAACAAGTACGCGTTCTCGCAGCGTGCGGACCGCGCGGTGCTGTCGAACGTGCGCCAGAAGGCGTGGGCGACGACGGCGGGCACCTTCAAGCTGCCCGACCTCAAGCTGCGCCTCCTCGGCGGAGACCAGCCCTGCTACTAGGACGCGAAGCCATCGCTCCGAGTGCGTAACCGGACGGGCGGGCGGTGAGGGCAGCCGCCGCCGTCGCCCGCCCGTCCGGGCTCCACATAGTTCTCAGTACCACCCGTTTCCAGGGAGCTGTTGTCCATGAACCCCCAGGCCCCGGTTTACGTGCGCGCCGAAGACGACGCCTGGCTCACGATGGTGTACTACCGCTTCCACGCGTGGTCCGGTCAGCGCCCCTTCTGGGCCGGGCTGATCACGCTCATCGCCGGATTCCCCATCGCCTACTTCCCGTACGCGGACGTCCGGCTCGGCAACGTCACCATCGCGATGGCGACGACGGCCGGTGCCGGCTCGCTGATCATCGGCGTCCTCCTGGCAACGCTGGGGCTGACGCTCTGGTTCCAGCAGAACGTACGGATCTTCGCGGGTGTCGCGGCCATCCTCCTGGGACTGGTGTCCCTGCCGGTCTCCAACCTCGGAGGCTTCGGCGCCGGCCTCATCCTCGCGATGGTCGGCGGCGGTCTCGCACTGTCCTGGGTACCGGGCAAGCCGGTGGCGGAGACGGAAGCGGCGGACACCAGAGACCCGGCGCACACCGTGAACCTGGGCAAGGCCGAGGCGATGGCGGGCCCCCACGGGGTCCCGGGACAGCGCGAAACGGAAACGCCGGCATACGCGAGCGAGACGACTGCCCACGCCGATGGCGGGAGGAACAGTGCGGGGTGACGAAACGCAACGGGGCGAGGCTCCGGGTGCGGAGTCCCGTGAAAGGAAGGGCCCGCGCCACGCGGCGCCCAGGAAGTCGCTGCTGACCAAGATCCAGATACCCGTCGGCAAGACGATGGCGCTGGCCGCCATGCCGACCGCGGTCTTCGTCGGCATGAGCATGGCGCCGAAGCTGGCCGTGGCCGACGAAAAGGACATCCCCTTCGCGCCCGGACCGTGCGTGACGCGGTCCGACGAGCCCGCGGAGTCGGCGTCCCCGTCGGCGAAGACGCCTTCCAAGACTCCTTCGAAGACGCCTGCTGCGACTCCCGCACCGGGCAAGTCGCCCACCGCGGTGCCTTCGCCGAACGTGAGCCCGTCGGCCACCAAGCCCGCGTCGAAGCCCGTCGAGAAGCCCGGCGTCATGCCGGCGGCGGTGCCTCCGGCCAAGGCGGCGAACCCGCTGGACCCGCTCGGCGTCGGCGACGCGATCAAGGGCCTGGTCGACGCGCTCGGCAAGCCCCTCACGGGCACCCCGGCCGCGCCGACTCCGACCCCGACCACGACCGCCACCGCTGCGCCCGCAGCGGACCCGGCCGAGGCCGCGATCCGCGACGCCGCGAAGACGGCGGGCGTCACCGTCTCGGAGCTCTCCGAGGAGGTCAAGGGCACCGCGACCGCCCCGAAGGACGAGACGGGCAAGGCGACCAAGCCGAAGCCCAAGCCGGTGCCGGTAACGGCGACGGAGGGCGCGAAGGGCAAGAACGGGAAGGAACCCTTCCCCTGCCCGACCTACGACGCCAAGGCGCTGGCCGCCGCCGAACTGGAGCAGGGCATCCCGCTGCTCCCGGACGAGCCCTGGTACCTGGACAGCTCGCTGCTGACCCTCTACGGCCTCGACTACGAGGGCATCGTCGAGGTGAAAACGGCGGGCGGCAAGACCAAGACCGTCCTGAAGTTCACCGCGGACTCGCTGGACATCAAGGACCTCTACCAGACGGTCGGCAAGGGCGCGCAGGTCACGCACCTGAAGTCCCGTCCGGGGTCCACCTCGAAGATCCGGGGGGCCAAGGTGACGATGTACACCGAGAGCCTCAAGGGCAACCTCTTCGGTCTGATCCCGATCGAGTTCACCCCGAAGAGCCCGCCGCCCCTGAACGTGCCGTTCGCGTTCTTCACGAACGTCACGGTCGTCCAGGCCGGCCAGTTCGGCGGCACCCTGACCGTCCCGGGCCTCAAGAACTACATCGGCCCGGCGGAGTAGACGCGTACGGCCTCGCGCGGCCGCACGCACCGAGGGCGGCACCCCGGATCCTCATCGGATCGGGGTGCCGCCCTCGGTCTCTGTGCGGCAGAGTCCTACGCGTGGAGCGCTGCGGCGGTGCGAGGTCAGTCGCGGGCGCCGCTGCCCAGGTGGTGGACCCGGACCATGTTGGTGGTGCCCGGGACGCCGGGGGGCGAGCCGGCCGTGATGATCATGGTGTCGCCCTTGTTGTACCGCTTGAGCTTGAGCATCTCCACGTCCACGAGGTCGACCATGGAGTCGGTGTTGTCCACGTGCGGGACGACGTAGGACTCGACGCCCCAGCTCAGGGTGAGCTGATTGCGGGTGCCGGCGTCGGTGGTGAAGGCCAGGATCGGCTGGTTCGCGCGGTAGCGCGACAGGCGGCGGGCGGTGTCACCGGAGTGGGTGAAGGCGACCAGGGCCTTGCCGTCCAGGAAGTCCGCGATCTCGCAGGCCGCGCGGGCGACGGAGCCGCCCTGGGTGCGGGGCTTCTTGCCCGGGACCAGCGGCTGCAGGCCCTTGGACAGGAGCTCCTCCTCGGCCGCCTCGACGATCTTCGACATCGTCTTGACGGTCTCGATCGGGTAGGCACCGACCGAGGACTCGGCGGACAGCATGACCGCGTCCGCGCCGTCGAGGATCGCGTTGGCGACGTCGGAGGCCTCCGCGCGCGTCGGGCGCGAGTTGGTGATCATCGACTCCATCATCTGGGTCGCGACGATCACCGGCTTGGCGTTGCGGCGGCACATCTCCACGAGGCGCTTCTGCACCATCGGGACCTTCTCGAGCGGGTACTCGACGGCGAGGTCGCCACGGGCGACCATGACCGCGTCGAAGGCCGCGACGACGCCCTCCATGTTGGCGACGGCCTGGGGCTTCTCGACCTTGGCGATGACGGGGACCCGGCGGCCCTCCTCGTCCATGACCTTGTGGACGTCCTTGACGTCGTCGGCGTCACGCACGAAGGACAGGGCGACCATGTCGCAGCCCATCCGCAGGGCGAAGCGGAGGTCGTCGACGTCCTTCTCCGACAGGGCGGGGACGTTGACGGCGGCACCCGGCAGGTTGATGCCCTTGTGGTCCGAGATGACACCGCCCTCGATGACGATGGTCTTGACCCGGGGGCCCTCGACCTCGGTCACCCGGAGCTCGACGTTGCCGTCGTTGATCAGGATCTGGTCGCCCTTGGAGACGTCGCCCGGCAGACCCTTGTAGGTCGTGCCGCAGATGGACTTGTCGCCCGGGACGTCCTCGGTGGTGATGATGAACTCGTCACCGCGGACGAGCTCGACGGGACCCTCGGCGAAGGTCTCCAGGCGGATCTTCGGCCCCTGGAGGTCGGCGAGGACGCCGACGGCACGCCCGGTGTCCTCGGAGACCTTCCGGACGCGGTCGTACCGCTCCTGGTGTTCTGCCTGGGAGCCGTGGCTGAAGTTGAATCGGGCCACGTTCATACCGGCCTCTACGAGAGCTTTCAGCTGCTCGTAAGAGTCGACGGCGGGGCCCAGCGTGCAGACGATTTTGGAACGGCGCATGGAGCGGATCCTATCGGTTTGTTTCGTAGCGGAATATTCCGTCTGGCGGAAAGTCCAAAGTGACTACCCGGTAACCAGCGCGTACGTCTGGCTGGCGATCTCCAGTTCCTCGTCCGTCGGGACCACGGCCACGGCCACCCGTGCGTACTCCGCGGACACCAGGCGCGGCTCGGAGGACCGCACCGAGTTCGCCTCCAGGTCGAGCGCCAGGCCCAGTTCGGCCAGACCGGCCAGGGCCATCTCCCGGATCTGGGAGGAGTTCTCGCCCACGCCCGCCGTGAAGGCGACCGCGTCCACCCGGCCGAGGACCGCCGAGTAGGCGCCGATGTACTTCTTCAGACGGTGGATGTACGAGGCCAGGGCCAGGCGTGCGGAGGCGTCGCCCTCCGCCGCCCGCCGCTGGACCTCGCGCATGTCGTTGTCGCCGCACAGACCCAGCAGACCGCTCTTCTTGTTGAGCAGCGAGTCGATCTCGTCGATGGACATGCCCCCCACCCGTGCCAGGTGGAAGACGACCGCAGGGTCCAGATCGCCCGAGCGGGTGCCCATGACCAGGCCCTCCAGCGGGGTCAGCCCCATGGAGGTCTCCACGCACACCCCGCCGTGCACGGCCGAGGCCGAGGCGCCGTTGCCCAGGTGGAGGACGATCACGTTCACGTCCTCCTCGGCCTTGCCGAGGAGCCGGGCCGTGGCCCGGGCGACGTAGGCGTGCGAGGTGCCGTGGAACCCGTACCGCCGGATGGAGTACTTGTCGGCGGTCGCGGCGTCGATCGCGTACCGCGCCACGTGCTCCGGCATGGTCGAGTGGAAGGCCGTGTCGAAGACGGCGACCTGCGGCAGGTCGGGGCGCAGCTCGCGCGCCACCTCGATGCCGGTCACGTTCGCCGGGTTGTGCAGCGGGGCGAGCGGGATCAGGGCGCGGATCTCTGCGAGGACGGCGTCGTCGATCAGCGTCGGGTGGGTGAACTTGGTCCCGCCGTGCACCACCCGGTGGCCCACGGCGGCGAGCTCGGGGGAGTCCAGGCCCAGGCCGTCGGCGGCGAGCTCCGCCGAGACGGCCCGCAGCGCCGCCCCGTGGTCGGCGATCGGACCGGTCGTCACGCGCTTGCCGCCCGCGGCCCCCGGTCCGGTCAGCGGCTCGTGACTGAGCCGGGAGGTCTCCTCGCCGATGCGCTCCACCAGACCGACTGCCAGGCGGGAGGAGTCCGCCATGTCGAGCAGCTGGTACTTCACCGACGAGGAGCCGGAGTTGAGGACGAGTACGCGCGATGCGGTCACGATGAGGGTCTTTCCTTTGCGGTGGGGGCTCGGTGGGGGAGGGGCTCAGCCGGTCAAGGGCCGAGCCGGCCACGGGCTCAGCCGGTCACGGGACGGGACTGCGCCTGGATCGCGGTAATGGCCACGGTGGTGACGATGTCCTGGACCAGGGCGCCGCGCGAGAGGTCGTTGACGGGCTTGCGCAGACCCTGCAGGACCGGGCCGACGGCCACGGCGCCGGCCGAGCGCTGCACGGCCTTGTACGTGTTGTTGCCGGTGTTGAGGTCGGGGAAGATCAGCACCGTCGCGCGGCCGGCCACCTCGGACTCGGGCAGCTTGGTCGCGGCGACCGAGGGCTCCACGGCGGCGTCGTACTGGATCGGCCCCTCGATCAGCAGGTCGGGGCGCTGCTCGCGGACGAGCTCGGTGGCCTTGCGGACCTTGTCCACGTCGGCGCCCGAGCCGGAGGTGCCGGTCGAGTACGAGAGCATCGCGATCCGCGGCTCCAGGCCGAACGCGGCGGCGGTGGTGGCCGACTGGACGGCGATGTCGGCGAGCTGCTCGGCGTTGGGGTCCGGGTTCACGGCGCAGTCGCCGTACGCGAGGACCTTGTCGGCCAGGCACATGAAGAAGACCGAGGAGACGATGGACGCGTCGGGCTTGGTCTTGATGATCTCGAAGGCCGGGCGGATGGTGGCGGCGGTGGAGTGCACCGAGCCGGAGACCATGCCGTCGGCGAGGCCCTCCTGGACCATCAGGGTGCCGAAGTAGTTGACGTCGGTGACCACGTCGTGGGCCAGCTCGACCGTCATGCCCTTGTGGGCGCGGGCCTTGGCGTAGTACTCGGCGAACCGTTCCCGCAGCGGGGAGGTCGCCGGGTCGATGAGCTGGGCGGCCGAGATGTCGATGCCCAGGTCGGCGGCCTTCTTCAGGATCGCCTGCTCCTCGCCCAGCAGGGTGAGGTCGCAGACCCCGCGGCGCAGCACCACGTCCGCGGCGCGCAGCACGCGCTCCTCGGTGCCCTCGGGGAGGACCACGCGGCGGCGCTCGGCGCGGGCCTGCTCCAGCAGCTGGTTCTCGAACATCATCGGCGTGACCCGCTCGGAGCGGGCCACCGAGAGCACCTCGC
Source organism: Streptomyces sp. NPDC058289 (assembly GCF_042880975.1). NCBI lineage: Bacteria > Bacillati > Actinomycetota > Actinomycetes > Kitasatosporales > Streptomycetaceae > Streptomyces > Streptomyces sp. NPDC058289. The sequence continues at coordinate 4,748 of NZ_JBHVYI010000027.1, read as the reverse complement.
GCAGCTCTGCGGTGTCCACGTGGCGCTCGAACAGGCCGAGCGCGGTCTCCAGCTTGCGCGGGGTCGCGGAGTTCAGCCGGCTCTGCAGGGAGAAGAGTTCGGCGGCCGTGGGGAAGCTGTTGCCCGCCACCGAGACCACCGGGGTGCCCGGTGCCAGCTTGGAGGCCAGCGTCAGGATGTCCTTGCCCGGGCGCTCGTTCAGCGTCAGCAGCACGCCGGCGATCGGCGGGGTGCCGGAGGTGTGCGCGGCGAGCGCGCCGATGACCAGGTCGGAACGGTCCCCGGGGGTGACGACCAGGCAGCCGGGAGTCAGGGCGTTCAGGAAGTTCGGCAGCATGGCCCCGCCGAAGACGAAGTCCAGGGCGTCGCGGGCCAGTCCGGCCTCGTCGCCGAGGAGCACCTCGCCGCCGAGCGCCCGGGTGATCTGGGCGACCGTCGGGGCGGACAGGTGCTTGTCGTCCGGCAGGACGTAGCAGGGCACGGGGAGCCTGGCGGCCAGGCGCTCGGCTATCACCTCGCGGTCCTCGGCGGCCACCCGGTTGACGACCATCGCGCCCACGTGGCAGCCCAGCGCCTCGTAGGCGCGGTAGGCGTTGCGGGTCTCGGCGCGCACGGCCTCGGCCGGGTGCTTGGTGCCGCCCACGACGGGGATGACCAGCGCGCCCAGCTCGTTGGCGAGGCGGGCGTTGAGCGCCAGCTCGTCCGGGAGGTTGGTGTCGGCGTAGTCGGTGCCGAGGACCAGCATGACCTCGTAGTCGCGCGCCACCTTGTGGTAGCGGCCGACGAGCTGGGAGACCAGTTCGTCGGTGCCCTTCTCCGCCAGGATGGCGGAGGCCTCGTGGTACTCCATGCCGTAGGCCGTGGAGGCGTCCTGGTCGATCCGGTACCGGCCCTTGAGCAGGTCGAAGAGCCGGTCGGGCCCGTCGTGCAACAGGGGGCGGTACACGCCCACCCGGCCTGTCTGGCGGGTCAGGAGCTCCATGATGCCCAGCTCGACGACCTGGCGGCCGTCCCCCCGCTCGATCCCCGTCACGTACACGCTGCGCGTCACGCGTGCTCTCCGTCCCAATTCGAGTCGGTTGTCCCAGTTAATGTGGGCTTGACCTCTTGACAATACCCCTGTGATTCCTTAGGACGCCCGCCGGGAGAAGGGCCTGCACAAGGGGGCCGAAAGGCCCTGCGGGCCCCCCGCGGACGGAGTGCCACGGAGCGCGCACCCCCCGGGGCCCGTGGAACAATCGGACAGGCTTCATCAATATGCCCTTCATGCGGCACCTCATACGGCATCTCATATGTACGTCGGTCGGCTGGACGCCCGCACGCGAACAGCCAGGTACGACCAGGAGCAGGAGACACAGCACGATGCGTATCGGAGTTCTCACCGCAGGCGGCGACTGCCCGGGCCTGAACGCTGTCATCCGGTCGGTCGTACACCGTGCCGTGGTCGGGCACGGGGACGAGGTCATCGGCTTCGAGGACGGCTTCAAGGGCCTCCTCGACGGCAACTTCCGCCCCCTCGACATCAACGCAGTCAGCGGCATCCTCGCCCGCGGCGGCACGATCCTCGGATCGGCCCGCATGGAGCGCGCCCGCCTCCACGAAGCGGCCGAGAACGCCGTCGAACTGGCGAAGCGCTACGGCATCGACGCCCTGATCCCGATCGGCGGCGAGGGCACCCTGACGGCCGCCCGGATGCTGTCGGACGCCGGCATGCCGGTCGTCGGCGTGCCGAAGACCATCGACAACGACATCTCCTCCACCGACCGCACCTTCGGCTTCGACACCGCCGTCATGGTCGCCACGGAGGCCATCGACCGCCTCAAGACCACCGCCGAATCGCACCAGCGCGTCATGGTCGTCGAGGTCATGGGCCGGCACGCGGGCTGGATCGCCCTGGAGTCCGGCATGGCCGGCGGCGCCCACGGAATCTGCCTGCCGGAGCGCCCGTTCGAGGTGGACGCCCTGGTCAAGATGGTGGAGGAACGATTCGCCCGCGGTAAGAAGTTCGCCGTCATCTGCGTGGCCGAAGGCGCGCACCCCGGCGAGGGCTCCATGCCGTACGAGAAGGGCGCGATCGACCAGTACGGCCACGAGCGGTTCGCCGGCATCGGCAACCGCCTCGCCGTCGAGCTGGAGCGGCGCCTGGGCAAGGAAGCCCGCCCGGTCATCCTCGGCCACGTCCAGCGCGGCGGCACCCCCACCGCCTACGACCGCGTCCTCGCGACCCGCTTCGGCTGGCACGCGGTCGAGGGCGTCCACCGCGGTGATTTCGGCAACATGACCGCCCTGCGCGGCACCGACATCGTCATGGCCCCCCTGGCCGACGCCGTCACCGAGCTGAAGACCGTCCCCGAGGACCGCATGTACGAGGCCGAGTCCGTCTTCTGACCGCCCCGGCCGGGACTTCCGTCCCGAATTCCGCCGCCGAACGGCCCGGTCCGCACCGCCCCTCCGGGGCCGCGGAGACCGGCCGTCAGGCCCGGACGGCCCGTCCGCGTCCCCACCGGGACGGGGACGGGCCACACCTCGTTCGGACCCCTCCCCGCGTTATGATCCGAAGACTCCGCCGTTGGGGGATTGATCGGCCGAGCCGCACATGGCCGGATCGGGCCGCGAAGTCCAGGCCCTCATCCGGCTCCCGTGCGCACGATGGAAGGTTCCCGTCTCCCGTGGCGACCCGCCCTGCCCTTTTGACCAGTAGGAACGCCGAGAACCCGCAGGCGGCACAGTCCGGCGGCCCGGCCGCGGCACCGGCCCCGGTACAGCGGCGGTGGTTCGTGCTCGCCGCGGCCGTGGGCCTGTCCTGGGCGCTGCCGCTGCTCCTCGACGCACTGAGCCTGGACGTGGTGCTGATCCCCGTCCTGGTCCTGGCGATCGGCTCCCTGATCCGGGTGGGCGGCGGCCTCCTCGACCGGCTGGTCGTCTCCGCCTTCATCCTGTGCGGCGCCGTCATGGCCTTCGGACTGCTCTTCTCCGTCTGGCCGTGGGGGCTGGCCCCGGTCCCCGGCGCGGGCTTCCTGCTGACCGTCGTGTCCGTCTGCGGCTGGCTGTCCCGCCGGCGCCCGCACATCCCCCTGCGGCTGCGCGGCACGGACGCGCTGGTGCTCGGCACCTTCGCGGTGGTCTGGCACTACATGCACCACCCGCTCGCCGGTAAGTCGATCACCGAGCGGCTGGCCTTCTTCGTCACGTCCGAGGACCGGATGGGGCACTTCTCGTACTTCGACGGCATCCACCACGTGGGCGGCTACAACTTCCTCCACCAGGAGGCCGCCAAGACGTTCATGATGACCCCCTCGGAGGCCGTCTACCCGCAGGGCACCCACTTCCTGCTGGCGTGGATCGACGTCCTCGTCAAGTCCTCGACCGACGGCGGCCCCGCCGCCGAGATGATGAACCGGTACCTCCTGTACGTCATCGGCGCCTACGCGCTGCTCTGCGCCGTCCTGGTCTGGGCCGCCCGCTGGATCGGCGGCCCGCGCCTGCGCGGCTGGCGCGCCGCGGTGGTCTGCGCCAGCGTGATGGCGGTCATGCTGTCGGGCTCCATGGCGAACCTCGTCGAGAAGGGCTTCGACTCCGAGACCGTCGGCCTGCTGTTCCTCGCCGTCGGACTGGCGCTGCTCGTGCGGCCCGCGATGGGCCGGGCCGAGTTCGCCCTCGTCGGGGTGGCCGGCCTGGTGACCGTCACCTTCGTCTACAACCTCTACGGGGCCCTGCTCGGCCTCGCCCTGGCCGCGGTCCTCGTCGTCCACCGGCGGCGCTTCGCCCCCCGGCGGGGGCTCCTCCTCGGGGTGCTCGCCGGCGGCACGCTGATCGCGGGACTGCCCAGCATCTTCTCCGTCCTGACCAAGCTGGACGTCTCCAAGACCTCGAACCTCGCCGGCCCGATGGTCGTCCCCGACCGCCCGGTGCTCATCGGGTGCGCCCTGGCGGCCCTGCTGGCCGCCTCCCTGCGGATGAACCGGCGCACCGGCACCGGGCAGATGGTGCTCGTCCTGGTCCTCGGCGCGATCACGATGCTCACCCTCTTCGGCGTCTACCAGACGAAGACCATCGGCTACCTCTCGTACTACTTCGAGAAGCTGGCCGCCGCCGGTCTGGTGATCAGCGTGATCTCGCTGGGCCTGGTCGGGCTCCTGCTGACGCCCGCGGAACGGTCGAAGGGCTCGGTCCGCCGCCGCCGGGCGGAGCGGCTGCTGCAGTCCGGCCTCGCCGTGGTCGCCGCACTCGCACTGTTCGGAGGCGTGCAGTTCGGCGTCCCCTCGGGGTGGATCAGCTTCGCCAAGCGGCTGAACACGACCTCGGCCTTCAACGAGAGCCCGATGCTCAAGTGGGCCAGGGGCGAGGCCCGCAGCGACATGGGCCCGCCGGCCCGGGCGCTCGTCGGGCGCGACCTCAAGGACCGGCCGGGCCCGGTGATCGCCCTCTACTCCAACGACTCGTACCTGAACCTGAAGTCCACCTTCCTCGCCCAGCTCCTGAACCACCGGGCGGGCGACATGGTGGAGCTGTACGAGATCTTCTACGTCAAGATGGGCGGCCCGCCCACCGAGAAGGGCGCCAAGAAGCAGGAGTTCGCGAAGGAGTACGACACCTCGCTGGTCCACCTGAAGAAGGCGCTCGCCGAGGGCCCGGCCGCGCCGACCCAGCGGGGCGGCGGCCCGCCGGGGGGGGGGCGGGTGTCGAAGGGCCAGTCCCCGGCGGGCAACACGGCGACCGGGGTGGGCGCGCCGCAGCCGCCCCCCTAG